>JBBQIF010000134.1:0-7291 GCA_038324665.1 Bacteroidia bacterium | reverse complement strand
GATGCAGTCATTTATTTTGCAGAGGAAATTTTCCCCCTTATCAAAAAACAGCATCCGCAGGTTAAATTTATTATTGCAGGTCAAAGGCCTATCGATAAGGTTTTAGCCCTTACCAATGGCAAAGATATTGAAGTGACTGGTTTTATTCCCGAATTACAGACGATGTACAATTCTGCAAGTATTGTTGTAGCGCCGCTAAGGTTCGGCGCAGGCACCCAAAACAAGGTACTGGAGGCCATGGCGATGGGGATTCCCGTAGTTTGTTCCAACATCGGTTTCGAAGGTCTGGGTATAGCCGACGGGGAAGGGGCTTTTATGCGCATAGATGCGGTGGGTTTTGCCGAACAGGTGAATCTTTTGCTAGCAAGTGAAGAGTTGCGAAAAATGACAGGGGGGAAGGGTTCTCAGGCTATTTCAGCTAACTTCAGTTGGGAGACAATTGCTAAATTGTTGGAGAATTACCTAGCTGAATAAGCTATTACAAAAAACTAAAGTCAATGAAGAATTAACCATAAAAGAAATATAAGCGCATATTAGAAGGGAAAGACCGGGTCAGCGTCTTGAGTTGAGTAACAAAACCTTCATAATAAAACTTTTATGTCCTTTCATGTCTTATATGGTTCAATGGTTCTAAAAAAAACTAAATAGAATAAGTTTTAGAGTGCTATTAATCAAAGAGAAATTAATAACAGAGATTATTCAATAACAACTCAAAGATGTTCTCAGGTTTCAATCTGTGCCATTTGAAAGCAGCTTGCTGCCATCCATAAAATCTGTTAATCTGTGGCTAATGGTTTGCGGCTCTTTTCCCCATCAAATAACTAATTTCTCAGTCTTCATCAATTATCACAAAAAATATTTATTTTTGCCTCATAATTATGGCTCAATTTGAATTGATAATGCCCAAAATGGGTGAGAGTATTGCAGAAGCAACCATTACCAAATGGCTGAAGAACGAAGGTGACAGCATCAAGCTCGATGAACCTATCGTTGAGATTGCTACGGATAAAGTGGATTCTGAAGTCCCTTCAACCTACGAAGGCATATTGGTAAAAAAGTTGTGGAACGAAGGTGATGTAGTGCCTGTAGGTGCTGCAATTGCCATGATAGGCACTGAAGCAGGTTCTGCAGCCAGTCCTGCACCTGAGGTTAAAAAGGAGGTATTAGCAGATGCTGTTGCTCCTGCTGTTAAAGCCGTAGAACAAACGGTAAATACTGCAGTGGCTGCCATGCATGTTTCCAATAGCGATGGCGCAAGGTTCTATTCTCCATTGGTGTTGAATATTGCCAGAACAGAAGGCATTGGCATGGCTGAACTCGAGCAAATTCAAGGCACAGGCAAGGAAAATAGAGTAACCAAAAGTGATATTTTAAGGTATATAGAAGGTGGCAGAAAATCTCAAGGAGTTACAGCTAATACTAGTGCTAAAGTAAGCAATAGTGCAGAGGTTGCCAAAGCACCTCCTGTGAAGCACGAAGGACCAAAAATAACGATGATGCCGGGTGACGAGATCATCGAAATGGACCGCATGCGCAAACTGATTGCCGACCACATGGTAATGAGCGTAACTACCAGTCCACATGTTACTTCATTTGTAGAAGCCGATGTAACGAATTTGGTACAATGGAGAGATAAAAACAAGGGGCCATTTGAGAAAAAAGAAGGTGAGAAAATTACCTTTACCCCTATATTTATTGAAGCCGTTGTAAAAGCTATCAAAGATTTTCCTATGATTAATATTTCGTTAGACGGCACCAATATCATCAAGCGCAAAAATATCAATATAGGCATGGCTGCGGCCCTGCCTTCAGGTAATTTAATCGTACCGGTTATAAAAAATGCGGATACTAAAAACTTATTGGGTTTGGTGAGAGAAGTGAACGACTTAGCCAAGCGCGCAAGACAAAACAAATTACAACCCGACGATATACAAGGCGGCACTTATACCTTAACCAATGTAGGTACTTTCGGCAATGTCATGGGCACGCCTATCATCAACCAACCACAGGTGGCTATATTAGCAGTTGGTGCCATACGCAAAAAACCGGCAGTACTGGAAACAGAACACGGTGATGTAATCGCTATTCGCCACATGATGTTCCTGAGCCATAGTTACGACCATAGGGTAGTAGATGGTGCCTTAGGCGGTGCGTTTGTAAGGCGTGTAGCTGATTATTTAGAGCAGTGGGATGTGAATAGGGAGATTTAATCAAGGCCATCCTTCGATAAACTCAGGATGACCCAATCAATCATTATCACCCATTATCACCCATCATGCTGGAAAATGTTGCTCCGAACATTTATTCAGCATCTCTTGATGCAAACAGGATTCTTTTAAAGCAATTAGTAGGTTTAGCTAAATTCTGAACTTTTCTCATGGAGCGCAGCGGAATAATAAATGTATTCCCAAAGCTGCACATTTAGCAAAATGACGGATACCCTCAAGCCTCCAAATAATAAGCGTAGCTTATTAAAACTTATGTGTCCTTATGTGCCTTACGTGGTTCAAAGGTTTTAAGCTTCATGTACTTGAAATGTTCAACCTTTTTCTGAAAATGTATTGTCGTAATTGTGACCAGATTCTGAATAAATACATGCCCAAAGCTGCTTACATTTTCCAGAATGACGGTTAACCTTACACCGATTTCTCAAACAACAACCTCGTATACTCATTCTTCGGATTTGCAAACAACTCAATGGCATCACCCTGCTCTACAATCTCTCCATTCTTCAAAACAATAATACTATTACAAAACCATGCGGCTACTGCCATGCTATGGGTAATCATCAAAACGGTTAAACGTTCACTGGCTTGCAGGTCTTTTAATAAATTTAAAATTTGAGCCTGCACACTTAGGTCGAGGGCAGAGGTGGCTTCATCACAAATTAATAAAGTTGGTTTCACTGCAAGGGCACGTGCTATGCACAACCTTTGCCTTTGCCCGCCGCTAAAATTAGCGGGATATTTTTCAAGGTCACTGGCTTGTAAACCAACTTTATTTAGCAATAAAACCATCTCTTCTTTTAATACTTTACCTTTTATTTTGGGTTGGTGAATATGGAACACTTCTTCCAGCATGGTATTTACTTTTAAGCTGGGATTCAATGCCGCAAAAGGATCCTGAAACACCATCTGCACATTAGATGAAAGGCTATCCTTATTGCTGAAATCAAATTTAATGTGGCCGCCGGTTTTTGTTTCAAGGTTCACCAATACTTTGGAAATAGTGCTTTTACCCGAACCTGATTCACCTATCAGTCCAACACTTTCACCTTCTCTTATCGTAAAGGAAATATTCTCCAGCGCTTTGAATTTCCCATCATATAATTTTCTCAAATCGGCTACTTCTAAAACTGTTTTATCATGCACGGTAATGGATGGCAGTGGCTTTGAAACGAAATCAACATTTTCAGCATCCCTTAAAGTGGTAAGGTAAAAACCTTTTTTCTCAGGCGAAGGTTTGCAAGCCAAAAGTGCCTTAGTATAATTATGCTGTGGATTATTGATAAGTTCAGTCGTCTGATTAACTTCTAAAATATCACCCTTATACATCACAGCTGTGCGATCAGAGAATTGTTTCACTGCATCTAGGTCGTGAGAGACGAACAACATACTTTTTTGTTGTGTTTTACAAATTGATTTCAACAGGCCCAGTATTTCTTCCTGCAATAACACATCAAGTGCTGTAGTAGGTTCATCTGCTATTAGCAAAGTGGGATTGCCGGCCAGCGCCATTGCAATCATGACCCTTTGTCGTTGCCCGCCCGAAAGTTGGAAAGGATAGGAGTGAATCACCCTTTTATAGTCCTTTAAATCCACCATGTCCAGCAACGCTATCAGTTTTTCTTTAGCCTCTTTATTTTTAAAGCCGCATAACTTAATATTCTCAATTAATTGCTGTCCGCAAGTTTGCACCGGATTCAGTGCTGTCATGGGTTCTTGGAAAATATAAGCTATCTCTTTTAAGGCAATTTGCCTCAATTGCTTTGGCGGCAATTGACGTAAATTACAAAGTCCGTTTTGTTTCGACTCAAAAAAAATATCTCCTGAAACTTTTAATGTTTTTGGCAACAAATCTAGAATTGATAAACAGGTCAAAGATTTACCAGATCCGGATTCGCCTACCAATGATAAAATTTCACCGCGTTCAATCCCCAAGCAAACATCCTTAACCAATGCACTTGGTCCTGCATTAATATTTAAATGACTGAACTCTATTAAAGGCATTTTTAAAGATTAGTATTAAAAGGATTTGTTTTCTGCGAAAAACTCTTCACCGTGCTTTTAAACTTCTGATTGGTCTTTATTTCCTCCAAAAAGAGTAAAAGGTCGTTTGGACTGCCCAAAATTTGAAAATTAGTTGGAAGCTTAAGGTCTTTCTTATTGGTTACTTGGTTGCCTGAAAGCAAAACTTGGGTATCTTTCCATTGCCTGCCCATGTTATTAATAAAGGTCTGAATACTCACGTTGCTACTGATGGAAGTGATGATACTGAAGATATAATCGGGCCTGCGCAGGTTGAAGACATCATAAAGGTCTTCAAAAGGAGTTTGTGAACCTAAGTAAATAACATCATGTCCCCGTGAGCGCAGAACATAATTGGCGAACAATATGCTCAAGTCGTGCGATTCACCGGTGGGTACAAATACCAGAAATTTCTTAGTGTCCACATTGATGCTCGGTGTTAGGTTATCAATTGCTACAAATAAACGCTGACGAATCAGGTTAGAAATAAAATGTTCGTGTGCAGGGTGTATGCTGCCGGAAAGCCAGAGTAAACCAATCTGCTCCATAAAAGGGAACACAATCTGCATCATAGTTTCCTCAAGGCCAATTTTTAGAATGTTGATGGAAAGGATTTTATTGAATTCTCGTTCGTCAAACATCATCATGGTACTCACAAGTGCTTGTATCTGTCCGTCGTATTTAGAGCGGGTTTCCGATAATTCCTGGCATTTTTTGTGAATCTCGTCGAGGTTCATCTCAGCAATCTTAGAGATCTTAAAACCATTGTTATTTAAGATAGAAATATTAAGGATAAGGCGCAGTTGTTCCTCATCGTAATAACGTATGCCCGTATCTGTGCGGTGTGGTTGAAAAATGTTATACCGTTGCTCCCAGATTCTTATCGTATGGGCCTTGATACCTGAAATATTTTCAATGTCTTTAATGAACAGCTTATTGCGAAATTCTTTTTTGCCTTTTTTCATAGATTAAAAACTTACAGGATTTATTTGTGTTTAGGTTATATGTCGAATATTTTAGTTGCGGGAGGAACAGGATTGCTCGGTTCAAATCTAATCACAAAACTTAAACAAAAAAACCATAATGTGATTTTGTTATCAACCCAAAAAAAGAAGGCAGATAATAAAACCATTTTTTTCTGGCAACCTACTAAGAAGATACTGCCAATTGAAACAATTAAAGGAGTTGATGTTTGCATTAACCTTTGCGGAGCTGGTATATTCGACAAGGGTTTTACTGCTGAAAGGAAAAAAGAATTAATAGACAGCAGAATTATTCCAACCAATGTTTTATTCGAAGCTTTTAAAAATAATCATTCGGGATTAAAGCAATATATAGGCGGATCTGCCTCCGGATTCTATCCCAATATCTGTGAAAGTAAATTAAATGAAGATTCTACAAAAGGAGAGGGCTTTATTTCGGATCTTGTTGAAAAATGGGAGGAGGCTGCGCATCAGTTTGAATCGATTTGTACGACTACTATCGTCCGCACAGGCATTGTTTTTTCTGATAAAAATGGTTTTTTGAAACAATTGGCTACCCCTGTTAAATTATTTGCAGGTGCTGTTCCGGGAAGTGGTAAGCAGGTAATAAGCTGGATTCATATCGACGATTGGAGTGAAATGCTTGTCCATATTATTGAAAAAAAACTCGACGGTACTTATAATGCAGCGGCATCAGCACCCGAAACAATTGGGAACATTGCCAAACAAATTGCAAATGTATTGCACAGGCCCTTGTTTCTGCCTAATATTCCTGTTTTCGCTTTGAAATTATTGTTTGGAGAAAGGTATGAATTACTGCTGACTTCTCAAAACTTAGACAATGAAAAAATTAAAAGAACTGGGTTTCAATTTCAATATGAAACTTCTGCTCAAGCCATACAAAATTTATTGGGCACATGAATATATTTTGGTTCAGAAGGGATCTGAGATTGCATGATAATGCCGGTCTTTACCACGCTTTAAAGGCAGGTGAGGAGGTGCTGCCCATTTTTATTTTCGATGTCAATATTCTTGAAAAACTAAATGATAAAACAGATAAGAGGGTCCTTTTTATTTACAAAACCATAGAAGAACTTAAAAAGGAGTTAAACCAGTTGGGATCCGATCTATTGGTGTTTTATGGAAAACCGATTGAAATATTTAGACGGTTGATTAAAGAAAGAAAGATTGAAAAAGTATTTTTCAATCGTGATTATGAACCAGATGCCATTTTCCGCGATAAGGAGATTGCCGTTTTTTTAAATGAAAACGCCATAGAAATCCATGACTACAAAGACCATTGTATTTTCGAATTCAATGAAGTTTTAAAGGATGATGGCAAGCCATATACTGTTTATACACCGTATTCAAAAAAATGGAAAAGTAAGTTAACTGAATTTTACACTAGGCCTTACCCTAATGCTTTATATTTTAAAAATTTGCTTAAATCAAGTGTAACGCCATTAATAACACTTGAAAATATGGGTTTTGAATCAAGTAATTTTACTTTTCCTACTAAGGATATCAACCAAAGTATCGTTAGAAACTATGAGCAAAACAGAGATATACCTGCTATAAACGGAACAAGCAAGTTGAGTTTACATTTCAGGTTTGGCACTATTTCCATAAGGGAAAAAGTAAGGAAAGGAGAGAAATTAAGTGAGAAATGGTTAAATGAATTGATATGGAGAGATTTTTATAGTCAGATATTGGCGCATTTTCCGCATGTTGTAAAAGGGGCTTTTAAACCGACTTATGACAGAATTCAATGGCGAAACAATGAAGAAGAATTTATAATGTGGTGCGAAGGTAACACAGGGTATCCTATCGTAGATGCAGGTATGCGGGAGTTGAATACAACAGGTTTTATGCATAACCGTGTGCGCATGATTGTAGCGAGCTTTTTAACGAAACATTTATTGATTGATTGGCGCTGGGGCGAGGCTTATTTTGCTGAAAAATTATTGGATTTTGAATTAGCTAGCAACAATGGTGGATGGCAATGGGCGGCTGGTAGCGGGGTAGATGCGGCGCCCTATTTCAGGGTGTTTAATCCGTATC
>JBBQIF010000133.1:0-7362 GCA_038324665.1 Bacteroidia bacterium | reverse complement strand
CGGCGAATGAATGGTTCACAGATTTGCTCCATCTTAATAGCAGATTGCAACCTGGTTTTAACTTCCAGTTTTTCTAAGGCTCCCTGCAACGCCATTGCATTGATAACAGTGGCCAACATGCCCATGTAATCGCCTTGAGCCCTATCTATCAATCCGCCTTGCACCCCCTGAACACCTCTAAAAATATTGCCTCCACCAATCACAATGGCCACCTGCACACCCAAAGATACTGTTGATTTGATTTCTTCGGCATAAGCTTCAAGAATCTTTGGATCAATCCCAAATTCCCTAGTACCCATCAAAGCTTCACCACTCAGTTTCAACAATATTCTTTTGTACTTCATAGTGCAAAATTATATCATTTAGTGCTAAATAGTACACATTGTTTATATCATTAAACAAAAAACCGATTTTAAAATACTTAAACCATTAATTTTGTCATAATGAAAGTGATAGGGCGAATTGTCCGTTGGACGTTGTTTTTACTAATAGTAACGGAAATAGTACTGCATTTTTATAATCCGTGGCTCCCTATTGAGATAAAAAAAACTTCCGCCCCTCAACCGCACTACAAGTACGAACTGACAAATGTTTCCGTTCCCGGCCTTGACAAAGAAATCCACCATGAGAAGAACAGCATGGGTTTCAGAGGAAAGGATAAAAGCGACACTTTTTCCTTGAGGATATTCTGCATGGGTAATGGCACTACCGAATGTCGTTATCTGAGCGATGGCAAAGACTGGCCCTCCATTTTTGGTAGCAAATTGAAGGAGATTGACCCAAAAGTCTGGATTAACAATGCGGGTTTTGATGGCCAAAATTCATTAGGAAACCTTAAACTTTTGAAGAAATTCATTATTCGTCAACCCCTACCTACCCATATTATTTTAATGGCTGGTCTTGAAGACATGGGCTTTAATAAAGTTGCTAAAAAAGAAAAAGATGAGAGCGATTTCATAACAAAGGCATGGCACTTCCTGGAATTACCAAAGCTTATTGGGATTGTATTAACAGAAAAAAATTCAGAACTTACAAACGAACAAGATGCTCCTCAATACCTTGACCTTAGCAAAGCAGAAACTCTGGTAATGAACGACTCGCAGACTTTGAACCGGATTGCCATTGAGCAACCATTAATTACCAGTTATGAAACCCGTTTACAAGCATTTGCTGACCTATGCAAAGCCAATAAAATTAAATTAATACTGGTTTCTCAAGCCATACTCTTCGCCGACGAAAAAGACCCAGTGACGAATATAAACCTTGCTAATATTAAAACCGGCAACATCAATGGCAAAACAAAGGCCCTGCTGATGAGACGATACAATAAGGCAACCTTTGAAATAGCCCAAAAGAACAATTTGAAGTTCTTTAATCTCTCCGCAACATTGCCGAAAGATTCTCGGTATTTTTACGACGGTTACAACTACACCAATGAAGGTTCTGAAATGGTAGCTGAGAAAATTTTTTATGCGTTGAAGGATTTCGTAAAGAAATAAGCTTAAAATTGCACAGTGCAATTAATTCATGATAATCTTAAAAAGGCAAAGGCCTTTGTTTTCGATGTAGATGGTGTAATGACTGATGGTTCAGTAATAGCGACTGAGGAAGGTCAATTTTTAAGGAATTTTAACATAAAAGACGGTTATGCCATACAGCATGCGGTGAAACAGGGTTATCCAATGGCCATTATTTCCGGAGGCTCTAGCAATGGTGTTGTCAGGCGATTTGAAATGTTAGGCGTAAAAGATATTTATACGGGTCAACAACATAAAAAAGCAGCATTTGATGAATTCCTTTTAAAATATAATTTAACTGCTGCTGACATTATTTACATGGGAGATGATATGCCAGATTACCCCTTGTTGAAACAGGTAGGTGTTGCCTGTTGCCCGGCTGATGCAGCCATTGATATTCAATCTATCTGCCATTATATTTCCCCTTATGCTGGAGGCAAAGGATGTGTAAGAGACATCATCGAAAAAACATTAAAGATCCACGAAAAATGGTGGGTAGACGAGAGTTTTATGTGGTAACCTAAATATTTATTGTTTTGTTAATTGGTTTTAAAAAGCAACAATGCTGCTGCGCGGTTTGATTTAATGATTTTTGATTTAATGATTTTAGGGAAAGCATTCTCCCAAAAAAGCTTGAGCGGAGATGAATATTACTTTTATGAGGTAGCTCCTAGAGTGGAGCCAAAGGGAGCGGATCAATTAAATAGTTGCAATCACTTTCAATTCAATGCCAATAGGCGTAGGAAGGCAATTAATTTCTAATGTTGTTCTGCAAGGTGGATTTTCAGCAAAATACTCTGCCCAAATTTTATTATAGATAGGGAAATCATCCTTCATATTGGTCAAAAAAACAGTGACGTCTACTATCTTGTCCCAACTGCTGCCACTGTCTTCCAAAATGTATTTAATGTTCCGGAAAACACTGTGACATTGTGTGGCAATATCATAACTGATAATGTTCCTGTTCTCGTCCAATTCCACACCCGGAATCACTTTGGTACCCTTTTCTCGAGGTCCTACACCACTTAAAAACAAAAGATTGCCTACGCGTTTGGCATGGGGATATAAACCCACAGGTTCAGGCGCCTTGCCCGAGTCAATACTCTGATTGATATCACTCATTTGTTTATCGAGATGTATTAGGTTTAACCGCAGGCCTCGGTGCATATTTATTTTTCCCTTTGGCGTTTCTTGGTTGAAAAACCTTCTTTTCCACAACAACGCCACTGACATATATCACAGCACCATACTGTTCAGTATCTTTTAAGCTAGTAGCCACAGCAATATAGGTCCCGTTAGGGCTGAATGCAACATCATGTACACTCGTTCCCACTTCTTTAAAGTCTGTTACCAGAGCACCGGTTTCAACATTAAATAATTTAGTGGTGCCTTCATTGCACCCGCCAATAATATATTTACCATCGCCGCTAAATTCTACTGAGGTCACTTTCCATTCAAAGCCTGTTAGCTTTTTAGATTCTTTACCTGTGTTAAGATCCCAAATAATAATTGTTTTATCGTTGCTCGCACTTGCCATAAAATTGCCATCAGGTGAAATATCTATGGCATTCACCTCATCCTGATGACCAGTAAATTCTTTAATCACTTTGGCGGTATGGGCATCAATCTTGGAGATGCTGGTTCCTTTTAATGCAACATAATAGAATCTATAATCTTTGCTCACTCTTAAGTCATTGATAGGCGTTCCTACTTTGATGATTTTTGATTTTTTTGCATCCAGAAGGCTGGTATTCCTGATAGTGCCGTCAGCACTGCAGGTAATAAGAACTCTGCCGGAAGGGTCAAGAAAGGCATTTGTAACAGGCTCCAGGTGCATGTTAAATGATTTTGAAGAATCTGGGAACTCAATATCCCATAATCTAGCTGAATAATCCTTACCACAACTGATAATATATTTATTATTTCTGGAGAAATTTAGAGACGTTACTGCACCTAAGTGACCCATAAAAGCATATTTGAATATGGGCATTCCTGTAGAATCAATATCATACAGATTAACTGCGCCATCCCAACCCGATGACACAAAGTATTTACCATTGGATGAGAAAGCAACCGTTTCGACATTGGCAGTATGCTCTTTCAACTGCGCTTTTATCAATTGTGCAAATACCTGATTATTAGTAAGAAAAATGATTGAAACAATAAGTATTAATTTTTTCATGATGACAATAGTTAGTCGATGCAAACTAAGCCATTCCTTTCAATTGTTTTGAACAAGTTTTACTATTCTTTTTTCTTGAACCCAAGGCTCACAGAATTAATGCAATAGCGCAAACCAGTTGGGGTACCAAAGCCATCCGTAAAGACATGACCAAGGTGACCACCGCAATGAGCGCAAAGCACTTCTATCCTACTCATACCGCCACTGTAGTCCCTTTTTTCAATTACTTTACTTGAATCAATGCTCTTGTAAAAACTCGGCCAACCACAACCCGCATCAAATTTTGTTTCGCTCCTGAAAAGTTCAGTTCCGCAGGCTTTACAAACATAAATACCACTGTCCCAATGGCTTTCATATTCGCCTGTAAACGGACGTTCAGTTCCCTTTTTCCTTAAAACCTGATACTCCTCCGGTGTTAATTGCTTTTTCCATTCCTCATCTGTTTTAGCTACTTTCATGGTGTCCTTTTTTATGCTGTCATTTACCGATGTTAACGCTTTAACTGAATCATTAATAGTAGTATTACTGCATTGTACAAACACAAAAACAGTAAGCGAAGCGGCAATAATCAGCGATTTTGATTGAATATATTTCATAACAATAAATACGATAGATTTGTTTAAAAAGTTTCTTTTATAAATAAAAAAATGGCATTAAACTTCTACATTTGTTAGATGAAAAGCCCAACAATCAAAAATATTGCATTTTTTTTAATTCTGTTTAGTGCATTTCGACTAACTGCTGGAGATACCCTATCATTGAACGACGCAGTAACAAAAAAGAAGGTTTCGGTTATAATAACAGGCATTGACCCCGGCAAAGGGATTACCAATACGCATATAGGGGAATGCATAAAAATGACCTTAAAAAACTTAACTACTCAAGCATTGGTAATTTTAGTGCAGGCAGGCAGGATATTAAAAAACAAGGATGATAAGGTGCAGGATATGGTTGTCACAAAAGGCAAAAATATCCCGCTAGCTGCAAGTGCTACAACTAACGTAAAAATAAATGCCCTGTGCGCAGAACTGTTCGATGCATCGCCTGATGCAAGCTCAGTATTTACTTTTGGCGAAATGTGTAATAATGATTTGAAAAAAGTGGTAAGGGAAATTGAATCGGGTAATTTTCAAAATAACACAGGACAAAATGCCGTTTGGTGCGTAACTGATCATTTGCAAATCTCCGACCTTACTGATCTGTGTAAAGATAAAATAAAAACTTCTAACCTGGTGAAATCAGTAAGCAAGGCGCTAAAAATGCCGGTTCCTAGAGCATACGCAAATGCTAAAGTAAGTCAAAGGATTAATTTCACCTACATACTCAAAGATTCGGCGGTAGTGAAAATTACCTTTTACGATAAAGAAGGCAACCATGTTTTAAATTTTCTCAATTCAATGGATAAGGCGCCTGGGGAATACCAGGAAAGCTATTGGATAAGCGATGCGGATGTTGAACCAGGCGATTACGTTGCTCAACTTACCATCAATGGTGTACCAATGATTTCGCAAAATATTAATTTTTAAGCGGCTAATTGCACTGGATGAAATACATTACCCGAAGCATCTGGATACTTTCACTGATTAGTTTGTTCACAGATACAGCAAGTGAAATGTTGTATCCTATTATGCCCATTTACCTTAAAAGTATAGGCTTTTCTGTGGTACTTATTGGCATTCTGGAAGGGCTGGCGGAAGCCATCGCCGGTTTAAGCAAAGGGTATTTCGGCAAATTATCAGATGCACATGGTAAGCGATTGCCTTTTGTTCAAGTTGGTTATTCTTTAAGTGCCATTTCCAAACCATTGCTTGGATTTTTTATAGCACCATTGTGGGTATTTTTTGCACGCACAATAGATAGGTTGGGTAAAGGCATCAGAACAGGTGCAAGGGATGCTCTACTTTCCGACGAAGCAACTCCAGAAAACAAGGGGAAAGTTTTTGGCTTTCATAGAGCAATGGATACCCTTGGAGCAGCAATAGGACCCTCACTGGCATTGCTTTATTTATATTATCATCCAAAAGATTATCAGCATCTATTTTATATTGCATTTATTCCAGGTTGTTTGGCAATTTTGGCAAGTTTTTTATTGAAAGAAAAAAAAGGATTAATTGCCAAAAAAGGACCGAGTATTCCTTTCTTTTCATTTACCCAATACTGGAAAACAAGTCCAATTATTTATAAAAAAGTAGTGATTGGTTTATTGGTTTTTGCACTATTCAACAGTTCCGATGTATTTCTCCTTCTAAAATTAAAACAATCGGGATTAAGCGACGAGATGGTGATTGGTACCTACATTTTTTACAATTTAGTATATGCCCTATTTGCCCTTCCTTTGGGCATACTTGCAGATAAATTAGGCTTGAAAAAAATATTCATCATAGGCCTCTTTTTATTTGCAATTGTTTACTTTGGATTTTCTTTTGAATGCAATCAAACCACTTACTTTATTCTATTCTTTATTTATGGTCTATATGCCGCCGCAACAGAAGGTATTTCAAAGGCATGGATCAGTAATATCACAGAAAAGAAGGATACGGCCACTGCAATAGGAACTTATGCTGGCTTCCAAAGTATCTGTGCCTTAATAGCTAGTTCACTTGCAGGATTACTCTGGTTTCAATTCGGTGCATCCTTTCTCTTTATTCTTTCTGGATTTGCAGCAATTGCCTGTGCTATTTATTTTGGGGTTATACCCATATCAGATAGGTTTTCGATAAGTCGAAAACCGAACGATATGGCATAACACTTTACAAATCATGATTTTATAATACATGCCTATCGTACAGTGTATTTTTTTCGAAAACCCACTAACGGTAGGTATACTGCCAAAAAGGGATAGTACAATTAACAATCCTTTTAGGGGCTACCCGCCATAATATTGTATTAAAGGCATGAAGTCTGTTATTATACCCCTAACTATTTTAATGTTCCATTCTGCATGCCATAAAGATACATCACATTACCCTGAGAAAGCAAACCCTTACACCTCCACACATTTTCTGGCGCATAAAACCGGTGGCGGAAGCAACAACCCCTACAAAGAAAACACTTTGGAAGCTGCCATTTATGGGTTCGCACATTTGGACGGTGTAGAAGCAGATATACAGAAAAGCAGAGATGGCACTTTATGGCTTTATCACGATGAAATTATTAAGACCAAGGATGGCAAAGACAAGCGCATCCCAGGACTTACCGATAATGAGATCAGGGATATTATTACAGACTGCAAATTACAATTAAATACACTTGAAGAGTTATTGCAATGGAAACAAGAAAACAACAATAAAGATTACATTTCACTAGATATAAAATCATGGCTACCTACAAAATATTCGAATACACAAGGCTATCTTATTGAAGTAGCGGATGCCATCTGTCTTCTTTCAAAAAAATACAAATGTGGCACCTTTTTATTAACGGAATGTGAAAACGCTTATTGCCTTAAACGCATCAAAGAAAAAGATGCCGATATTGCCTGTTTTCTTTGTTCTTATGGAGATTATGACTTAGGTGCATACAGGGCATTAACCCAACTTGCAGCAAATCTGTTAATAACCGCACTATTTACCAACAATTTGAGCTGTTTGATTTGAAAGATTATTGATATTGCTGTATTTTAGTTTTAAAATTGGTTTGTAGTACACAGGGGGGTATTGTATA
>JBBQIF010000132.1:0-7515 GCA_038324665.1 Bacteroidia bacterium | reverse complement strand
AAACCAAAAGTATCGTATAATTCAAAAGCTTTCTGACCAGGATATGCAATAGGATGTTCCTTGGTTATTAATTCCCCGTTACTGGTCTTTTTTGCTTTTTCAGCAGCGATGAAATCTTCTTCGATCATTAATATACCGCGTTCAAGTGTTCTTAAGAAAGAATTCTCTTCTTCTAAAATTACTTTTGTAATAAAATCCTCTTGTTGAGATAATTCTGGGAATGCTAGTCCAAACTCTTTTGATAAAACAGGTAATAAGGCATGGATAAAAGATTTGCGCATCCCGAGGTAGCTATAGCCGTAACGCAAAGCACGTCTAAGGATTCTCCTTATAACATAACCCGCCCCATTATTGCCGGGTAATTGTCCATCTGCAATACAAAATGAAATGGCTCTTACATGATCTGCAATAACCCTTAATGCAATATCCTCTTTATTGTCTGTACCGCCATAATTTTTGCCTGTTAAATTTTCCAGTTCTTTAATTATTGGCTGGAAAATATCAGTATCGTAATTAGATTTTTTATTTTGTAAAACTCTGGTCAAACGTTCAAAGCCCATCCCTGTATCCACATGTTGCGCAGGGAGTTTTTCAAGGCTACCATCCGCTTTCCTGTTAAATTCCATGAACACATTGTTCCAGATCTCTATTACTTCGGGATGGTCATTGTTAACAAGGGTATCGCCACTTATTGCAAGTCGATCTACAGTGCTACGCATGTCCACATGTATTTCGCTACAGGGGCCACAAGGTCCGGTATCACCCATTTCCCAGAAATTGTCTTTTTTATTGCCTTTTAAGATACGGGAAGGGTCTATAAGTTTTGCCCAGCAATCGTATGCTTCCTGATCGAAAGCGAGTCCTTCCTTTTCATCGCCTTCAAATACGGTGACATACAAAAGGTTCTTATCCATTTTATAAACATCTACCAATAATTCCCAACTCCATGTGATGGCCTCCTTTTTAAAATAATCGCCAAAGCTCCAATTCCCCAACATTTCAAACATAGTGTGGTGATAATGATCGACCCCTACTTCTTCAAGGTCATTGTGTTTGCCACTTACACGTAGGCATTTCTGTGTATCCGCAGCCCTTGAATAAGGTGCTTTCTTATTGCCCAAAAAATAATCCTTGAACTGGTTCATCCCTGCATTGGTAAACATTAAGGTAGGGTCATTTTTAATTACTATTGGGGCAGAGGGAACGATCGTATGTTGTTTATTCCGGAAGAATTCTAAAAATGTTAATCGTATTTCTTTTGCGCTTATCATGCTATATTAAATTATTCTTCTATTTTTGACGTTTAAAATATTTGTTGCAAAAGTAAAGAAACCTATAGAGTAAATCAGCATGGCAAAAACCAAATATTTCTTTAATCCCAAAACACTCAGTTATGAAAAATATAAACTGAGCAGATGGTTTATATTCTTAAGAAGCATTGGTGTATTCTCTTTTTCTGTGATTTTGGGTTTTATTTTCTTCATTTTATTTTCAAGATTTGTGGATTCTCCGGATGAGAAGAGACTAAAGTCAGACAATACAGAGATTGAAGCTGAACTTGAGAATATTGGCTCGCGAATGGGAGATTTAGGCGAGGAATTAAACAGGCTTAGAGAAAAGGATATTTCTGTTTACCGGTCCATTTACGAAAGCGAGCCAGTGAATGATAAGGCATGGCAACAAAACATAAGCAATAATGAAAAATACAATGAACTCAGGAAACTCCCGAATTCAAAATTACTGATTGAACTGAACGTGAAAATGGATTTGCTGAATAAACAGATTGAGATGCAGAGCAAAAGTTTTGATGATTTGCTTGTGATGGCAAAAAACAAAAAAGATTATTTGGCAAAGATTCCGGCTATTCAGCCGGTTTCCAATAAAGAACTAGACAGGATTGGTTCGGGTTTTGGTTACAGAACGGATCCTTTTTATAGAACCCAAAGGTTCCATGCTGGTATAGATTTTACTGCACCAAGGGGAGTGGAGGTATATGCCACTGCAGATGGTGTAGTATCCCTTGTAAAGACAGAAATATGGGGCTATGGCCAACATATTGTTATTAACCATGGGAATGGTTTTGAAACACTTTACGGCCATTTAAGTAAATTTAAGGTTAAGACCGGGCAAAGGGTAAAACGAGGACAATTGATAGGCTTAATAGGAAGTACTGGTAAATCCACAGCTCCCCACTTGCACTATGAAGTACATAAAAATGGTGAGCCTTTGAACCCGGCTTTCTTTTTTTACAATGACCTTACAGATACTGAATATCAGAAAATGCTTGAAAGAGCATCAGCACCTAACCAATCATTCGATTAAATGCCTGAGTTAAAATCAAATAATGAGGATAAAAAAGTATTTTATCGTATGGGCGAGGTGTCCGAAATGTTAAATGTTAGCCCGTCTTTGCTCCGCTTCTGGGAAAAAGGTTTTGACTGCCTTCAACATTTGAATAAAAGTAGGAAAGGCGACAGGTTATACACAGAAAAGAATATTCAAGACATCAAATTGATACACCATCTTGTTAAATCTAAGGGTTATACATTGCAGGGCGCCAATGAATATATGACAAAAAACAACCATACAATGGGCAAAAACCAAGCAGCCATCAATAGTCTATTAGTCATAAAATCTTTCTTGGAGGAACTTAAAGATAATTTATAAGAAAATTCTTTTTTTTAGACAATTCATAGAGTTGTAGATAAAAATCCATTTTTAAATTAAAAAAATATCCTACGTTTGTAACAATATTTGTATAAATAACATGGAAATCCAACAGAATGAAAAAGACAAAAAAAGTAAAACATACCTCGCAATATTAATAGGGGCTTTGTTAATCCTCAATATTGGCATAGGCGTTAATCTTTACATGTCCAACCAGAAAAAGACAGAACTGGCAGCCAAGGTAGAAACAATTACTACTCAAAACACCCAACTATCAACTGAACTTGCTGCAGCGGAAGCCGAAATAAAATCTTTGCAGGATGCCAACCAAGGACTAGAAGGTAAATTAACCGAAAGGGATGAAGCAATAGCACAGAAGATTACGCAGATTAAAATGTTGCTAAGCAAAGGTAAACTTTCAGCATTTGAATTACAAAAAGCAAAATCTGAAATAGCCACCTTACGGAGCCAGATTGAGGATTATAAGAACCAGATTGCTCAATTGACCCAAAAGAATGTTGAATTGACCAATGATAAAATAAAATTAAATGAAACTTTAACAGCCGAGCAGATAAAGTCTGCAGAGCAGGCAAAAACAATTGATTCAAAAAACAGGACCATTAGCATGGCTAAGAAATTGAATGTTGGTAGCATTAGCGCCTTTGGAGTAAGGGAAAGGAAAATTTTCGGAAAAAAAGAAGTTCAGTCCGATAAAGCGAATAAAGTTGAGGAAATCAAGGTGAAATTTACAATTGACAAGAATGAAATAGCGGATGAAGGGGAAAAGGAAATCTTCATAAAGGTCATTGGGCCCGATGGAGCACCTATTGCCACCAAAATGCAAACTACCCAGGTTGATGGCACAGAAACCCTTTATACTGAAATGAAAAGAATTGAATACAAAAATGAAAAGGTAGAACAAACTGTTTATTGTAAGAAGCAAGGTGAATATAAGCAAGGGGAGTACACAGTGGAGATATTCGCAGAAGGCTATAGGATTGGCACCACTAAGTTTAGTTTGAAATAATTAAAAAACTATTTGGGTGTTAAGATATTATTTCTTACTTTTGCACCCTTAAATAAAAAGAATATGGCAGTTACTAGATTAATGAGAAAAGACAGGCGTAACAAAGAGTATACAAGGGTGAGGAAAACAAACCTTAAAAATGTGCGTTCTGTACTATATGTTCAGTCACCCTATAAAGGTGTTTCAGGTATCGTATTGGAAGATCAGGAATCTAAGTAATTTTAACAATAATATATTTAAATATCCCACCAAGTTTGAGTGGGATATTTTATTTTTAAACTATTTTGGTATAATATTTGCAATAAATAGATAAATTTGGAAAAGGCCAGGAACATATTAGCAAAGATCTTAATAGCGTTAATCGCCTTGTTCTGGATTAACCTCACTGTTGCCTCCATTATCGAAAATAAAATCTTTTCAAAGTATCAGGTTTCAGAAGCAGAGGACATCGTTGAAAACAGCGATTGTTTCAATAACCATTTTTTAGTATATTTAGGAAATACATTCTTAGAATTTAGTTCATGCCAATTTTTCGATTTTTGCTTTACAGGAAAATTTAATTCTCTTGTAAAGAAGAACTATTTTGAATATTTACACGACCATTGTTCTTTGTCTGTTAGTATTCGGTCGCTTCTCATCTGATTTATCTCTCTTCTTAATCATTAAGGCCCCTATGCGAAGGCTACCAAAAATATTCGTATAACCATAATTTTATTTATAAAAACTTTTCACTTGGAATAGTATTTCTTAATGACCCTAAATAAATTCCAGTATTTGAACATTTGGAAGCATTTAACTGAAAATAACGATTAATTACCTTAAAGAAACGGAATGAATACACAAGTAGCGCAATATGACCAAAATAAGATGATTCAACACTTGAAACATTTTTTACCGGCTCAGGCTCCTCTTAAGGATTTTATACATCATAATACCCTTCATGCCTTCCAGAATAAAAAATTCTATCCTGCAATAAGAACCGCATCTGCCGTATTCGGATATAAGGTTTCCCTGTCAATAGATGAATACAGGGAACTTTATAAAAAGGGAGCTATCAATGTTGAAGTTCTCGAAAGAATTATTAAGCAGAGTAAAGGGGCTGATTTATTAACGGAATGGAAAAATAAGTTGCTTACAGGTAATTATGAGTTATCACTAACTCCCAGAATAGGCTTATTAAGGGCCAATTGGAAAAGGGAATTCTTAATAGACCTCGACCTGGTGACTCATCCAATTTTATTCAGAATTTTATGTAGTTACCTTGACCAGGGGATTTCAATATGGAATTTTCCAGTTTGGCACATGGGTTTCCTTGCATCTATAAGGGAGATTGAAAAAAATACTTTCAATAGTTTTTTCGAATCTAAAAGAGTAAAAAACATATTATTAGATACGGATATTAAGATCAATGACCTGTTGGAAATCCTTGTTGGTGATGCTTCCCTTTATGAACAATACCTTTTCGACCAGCAATTTACCCATCAGGGTTGGTCTGGAATCGTTTCCACCATTGAAGATTTTCCCGAAACCCTTTTAGATCAGAGAAAGATATCTTTGGAAGACCTCATCAAGTTTGAACTTTTATTGGAAATAGATGCTCTTGACAATAAATTTGGTGAAGGCTGGTTGCCTTTGGTAAGCAGGTTGAAAAGCCGGCCGATTGAACTATTTGCCAATGTGCCTGAGTCTGAATTGAGTGAAGTCTATACAATCTGGCAGGATGCTTATGAATGGAGTTATTATGACCAAGTATTGGCCGGCATCAAAATGGAGGTTAATAATAAAACAAAAATAGAAAATAGGAGTTTCCAAGCAATGTTTTGTATTGACGACAGAGAGATTTCATTCAGACGTTATCTAGAGGAATTTGATCCTTCATGCGAAACATTTAGTACGCCCGGATTTTTCAGCGTTGAGTTTTTCTTTCAACCGGAACACGGAAAATTCTATACGAAGCAATGCCCAGCACCGGTGACGCCGAAATTCCTGATAAAGGAACTGGGAACTACAGAAAAGCGGAAAACAGATGTCCATTTTGCTAAGCATACACATTCCCTTTTCAGCGGTTGGATAATTTCACAGACCCTTGGATTTTGGTCTGCCTTGAGGTTATTCATTAATATATTCCGACCATCTTTAAGTCCTGCAACAGCCTATTCATTCCAACACATGGATAAGCTATCCAACCTGACCATACAGAATAATGATGTTAAGGATAGAGAAAATGATTTACAGGTGGGGTTTACAATAGAGGAGATGACCATGAGGGTGGCAAGTTTATTAAACAGTATCGGACTAGTTAGTGATTTTGCTCCCATCGTTTATGTCATTGGACATGGTTCTAGTAGTGTCAATAATCCTCATTATGCCGCCTATGATTGTGGAGCATGTTCTGGCAGACCCGGTTCTGTGAACGCCAGGGTATTCTGTTTCATGGCAAACCATCCACAAGTAAGGGCTAACCTTTTTAAAATGGGAATAAATATCCCGAATGGAACGCAATTCATAGGCGGGCTCCATGATACCACAAGAGATGAAGTAGCATTTTATGATGAAAGTTCTCTTGTTGGAAAAAATATAGAAGTACACTTTGCCAATGAAATAGCATTCAAGAGAGCACTTGATTATAATTCCAAGGAAAGGTCTAGAAGGTTCGATTCTATCAATTCTGGTTTGAGCCCAGAAAAGATCCATGAAAAAATAAAAAGGAGATCAGTTTCCCTATTTGAACCAAGACCTGAGCTGAATCACGCAACAAATGCGCTTTGCATTGTAGGAAGCAGGGAACTATCAAGAGATTTATTCTTAGATAGACGTGCTTTCCTGAATTCCTACGATTACAAGATTGACCCTGAAGGAAAATTTCTGCAAAATATTATGAAACCACTAGGGCCTGTGTGCGGAGGTATCAATCTTGAATATTTTTTCTCAAGAGTTGATAACGATAAATTAGGCGCCGGTACTAAATTGCCACACAATGTGATGGGGTTATTTGGAGTTGCCAACGGGATTGACGGTGATTTGCGACCTGGGCTACCTTCCCAGATGATAGAAGTGCATGACCCTATAAGGCTTTTGATTATTGTAGAACATTTTCCTGAAATTGTTTTGACATCCATACAGCAATCAGATGAAACATACGAATGGTTTATTAATGAATGGGTACACTTGGTTGTGGTGAATCCTGAGACAAAGGAGCTTTATTACTTTAAAGAAGGAGGTTTCACTAGTTATCAACCTACTATCAAAGCTATTCAGACCATAGCAGACATGACTCCTATATTGGAAAAAGAAAAGGAAAATATACCTGTTTATCTACTCAATTAAAACTAGAAAATGAACACATTACTTAATTTTTTTATATTATTACCCTTTATTGGATTTATTGCCAGCGTTTTGATTCCTGAGAGGAAAGAACTATTAATATCACGTATTGCTTTCTTTACCGTGGGTATACATTTGATTAGTTTCCTTGTTTTTATGTATTATTGGATAGCTAATGATCATCAAACCCTCAACTTAAAGGACATTGTGATTTTTAAGACAAAGGATTATGAATTTTTCATAGATTTTTGTTTTGATAAAATTACCGGTGTATATTTCTTTGTAGGGTCATCACTTGCTTTCATGGTAACCATTTATAGTAAGGCGTATCTCCACAGAGAGATAGGCTATAAGAGGTTTTTTAATACCATCCTTTTCTTTTATTTGGGTTACAATATCACCATTTTTGCCGGTAACCTCGAAACACTTTTTATAGGTTGGGAAATACTTGGAATCACCTCTTTCTTACTAATTGCCTTCTACAGGAACCGCTATTT
>JBBQIF010000131.1:0-7516 GCA_038324665.1 Bacteroidia bacterium | reverse complement strand
ATCTTTCGCAATATGCCGTAAGTTACCGCTGGGGCTTCTATCACGATAAAGACATCACGCCTAAAAAAGATCCTTTCCTTTTCAATATTGGGCAGGATGAACCCAACCGTTACATCTGTGAAAACTTTTTTGAGCATGCTGGCGACCAGTGGGTATGCCTTGAGGCGACCAATGCCTTAGGTTGTAAGGATACGGTTTGTAAAAAAGTACACAATCCTTTCGAAATTGCCATACAACCACCCAATGTATTTACCCCTAATGGCAGCGATGGCTTTATTGGCGCTGATAAAGATGGCAATCAGGGCAATAATGTGTTCAACATTTATATTAAAGGAGAAGAATTTTACCACTTACAGATCTATGACCGTTGGGGGGTGCTGGTTTTTGAAAGTGAAGATAAGACTTACGATTGGAATGGCTCTGTCATGAACAAAGGTGCAGCCTGCCCTAGTGGCACCTATTACTATATTCTCGATTACCGCTACAAAACCCGCAAGAAAAACGAACCTATATTGAATGGGGTGGTGCAGTTGATCTGGTAGTTTTAATCCATACTAATAATACCTAAAAAAATCTTCTTCCAGTTAGATGAAAAAAAATAAAATTTACCTGCTAAATTAATAAAAAAATCTAAATGTTGTCCTAAATAAGAAATGAAAAAATATTTTTTGTCGGCTTTTTTAAACCCAAGGATTTAATGAATCCTTGCAATAATCAATCTTTCTCCCCATTCACTTATTTTTGCACCGATGCGCCCTTCCCTGCAAGTTGTTATAAAATATCTTAAAATACTATTGCTTTTCTTTTTGATCTTTCAAATAAGCAGGCTCTATTTTTTGTTTTACAATTCGGCCCTGTTAACCCAAGGATTTTTAAGCACCTGGTTCCAGACGGTATGGCACGGTCTGCGCCTCGATTTTTCTGCTTGTGCGTATTGCGTGTTTCCGCTATTAATCATTTGGCTGATAGAAGAAATTTTTAAGAAGAGATTCTTATTGCTTCATAAAATTATCTTAATATTTACCATTATTCTTATTGTGGCCATTACCATGGTGGATCCTGAACTTTATCAAAAATGGGGCAACAAATTTAATAGTCAGGTATTGGTTTATATCTCCCACCCATTAGAAATGGCACTTTCTGCCGGAGAAACCAATTGGATAAAAACACTATTTTTCACTATTGGTTTAATCTATTTAATCCTGGTAATTTATAAATGGATCCTTAATGTCATAAAAAGCCAACTGGCGTACAAGCCAATAAATTTGCTATGGATAACACTGCTTATCGCCATTAATTTTGTCATTCTGAGGGGTGGTATTGGTGTGTCAACTATCAGTCAGAGTTCAGCTATTTATTCTGAAAAATCCATTAACAATGCAGCAGCTACCAACAGCCTATGGAACGCGCTCTATTTTATCATGAGCAATACCAATGATATCTATAGTGATAATCTTTTCTACCTCAATGAAAATGATGCTGTTCTTCTATTTAAGGAACAATTGCACTCATCAGCAGACACCACGCATCTTTTTACGACCAAAAAACCCAATATCATGGTTGTTATACTCGAAAGTTTTACAGCAAGCGCCAGTCAGTATTTTACGGGTAAAAACAACTGCACACCCTTTCTCGACAGTATCGCAAGGCAAAATTTATCCTTTATGCAATGCTACGCCAGTGGCGACCGCACGGAAAAAGGATTGGTAAGCGTGTTAAGTGGCTATCCTGCGCAACCATCCTCTAGCATTATTGTATTTCCTGATAAAGTAACCAAACTACCGGCCATTAGTAAATCTTTAAAAACACAAGGGTATAAAAATTACTATTTTTATGGCGGAGATGCAGAATTCGCCTCTATGAAAGCCTACCTGATTGTGCAACAATTCGATGAAATTATCGACAGGCAAAGCTTTAATGCACAGGAACTCACCAGCAAATGGGGCGCCCACGATGAACACTTGTATAGCAAAGCGCTGAATAAGCTGAACTCGGCCTCTCAACCTTTCTTCGCAACTATTATGAGTCTAAGCAGTCATGAACCTTATGATGTGCCTTATGAGGATAAAACACTGGCAAAAGATGAATGGTATGGTTTAAAAAATTCGATAGAATATGCCGACCAATGTTTATTCACCTTTTTGGAAAATTGCAAAAAACAGCCTTGGTATAAAGAAACTGTGATAGTACTGGTGGCAGATCACGGGCATGATATAGGCCTAAAAGACGTTCATTATTTTGGTCCTGAAAAGTACCATATACCACTCATCATTACTGGGGGAGCATTGAATAATAATTACAGAGGAAAGCAAATCAATCATGTCGTTTCGCAAACTATTATTCCGCATTTACTTTTAACCCAATTGGGAATTCCTGCAGATGATTTTCAATGGCAAAGCAGCTATGCCGATACGGCTGGATTTGCACAATACCATTACAGCAATGGATTCGGCAGAGTGAGCAAAACACAGCAATGCCTGTTTGATAACGATTCGAAGAAATGTTACTATTACCGAGGCCTAAAAGCAGATAGCTTTCAATTCATCAACCATGCCAAAGCCTATCAACAGGAATTAATTAAAGATTTTTTATCAAAATAGAAAATTGAAGATTACTTTTGAATTTGTAATAATAACGCAATTCATAAAAATGAAAATTGGAGATTTACCGCAAAAAAGATGGTTTTCATGGAGTTTAGTCGTCCTGTTAATCATAGCCAACGTAGTTTCGTACCAGATGGCCAACAGTTATTTTAAACAAGTGAATCCGATTGCGGCTGAAGAAATACAGGTAGGAGCCAATTACTTGGGCAGCGGCAATAAAGTGATTGACTGGGCCAGGGATATTTTAAGATTCTTTAAAAATCCATAGTACTGTGATTAACCGTTTCTTTTCCGAGCTCATTTCTGTCATTACACGGTATAAGATTTACCATCTTATCTTTTGGATACTTTACATTAGTTTCTGGTCTCTGCTACTGCGCTCAGGCATTTCCTGGAAGCACGACTATCTGAATGCCACCATTTTCATATTTTTCCATATCATTGTTTCTTATTTCAATAATTATTACCTTATAGAATGGTTTCTTTTCAAGCGGAAATACCTCACCTTTCTATTGAGCCTTTCACTTTCCATTTTATTGGTTTGTTTCCCTCTTGCTGTGGCTACTTACCGCTATATTCCGCTTATTAACGATAGCGTTAAATCTATCTGGAGCACTAGTTTCTTCGTCACTAATTTTCTTTTTATTTTCTTTACTGTATTATTAACTGCTTCCATTAAGATCTTCCGCAACTGGTATATAAAAGAACAGTCGAACAAGGAACTGCAGAAATTGAACATTGAGAATGAACTTCGTTTTCTGAAATCACAAATTAATCCTCATTTCCTCTTCAATAATTTAAACAATTTATACGCCCTAACGCTTAAACAATCAGAACTGGCGCCTGAAGCAGTGCTTAAATTGTCTAATATCCTGCGATTTGGTTTATACGATAGCCAAAAACAACAAGTGCCCATGGAGGACGATATCCAATTTGTAAGAGACTATATTGAATTGGAAAAATACCGTTTAGGCGACCGCACAACCATTAATTTAACTGTAAATGGCAGTACTATCGGCAAAATGATAGAGCCCTTCCTCTTTATTAATTTCATTGAAAATGCCTTTAAACATGGCGCCAATCCTACCCTCGGTCACTCTTTTATAGACATTGAATATACCATTGATGATGCGGCAAAATCGATTTCCTTTTCCATCAGCAATAACAAACCAAGGTCGCTCAACAACCTTGAAAAAAACAAAGTAGGAGGCATTGGTCTGAAAAATGTGCAAACCCGTCTGAATATTTTGTACCCCGGCAAACATCAGCTTAAAATCGCTGATGAATTAGAAACTTATAAAGTAACCCTAATCATACAAACCTCATGAACAATATCTTAAAATGCATGGCAGTTGACGATGAACCACTAGCGTTGGAAATCATTGAAGCCCACGTTAAAAAATGCCCCGAACTGAAACTGATAGCCAAGTGTGCCAATGCCATAGAGGCTGCTGAAGCTATACAGCACGAAAAACCAGACCTTATCTTTTGTGACATCCACATGCCGGAAATAAGCGGCATTGATTTCATGAAAACCCTCCAGAACAGCGGGATACTGGTGGTATTTACAACTGCTTATGCGGAATATGCAGTAGATGCATTTACATTGGATGCCCTTGACTATTTGTTGAAACCAGTATCTTTTGAACGATTTAAAAAATCAATAGACCGCGCAGAAGAATATTTCACCTTTAAAAATAATACCGAACAGCCACATGCAGAAATGAATGTTGGACACATGTTTGTGAAAGCAGATTCTAAAATGGTGAAAATTAATTACGATGATATCTGGTATGTAGAAGCTTTTGCGGATTACGTAAAAATATACATAGCTGAAGACCGCAGGATTGTAACATTACAAACCATGAAAAACATGGAAACCAGCTTACCTGCCGATAAATTTGCTAGGGTACATAGAAGTTATATAGTGGCTACAGATAAGGTAAAATCTATAGGGGCCCATGAAGTGCAGATTGGCAACAAGAGTATTCCTTTGGGCAAGAATTATAAGGATGCGTTTGCACAGAGAATGCATATTAAATAGTTATAGCGCTTTCCGATAAAAAATTTCTGTAGAGACGCGATTAATTGCGCCTCTACTTATTTACAGGAATCTCGAAAAATGGGGCTTTTTGTTTTTATAAGTCGCAATAAATTAACGGTATTAATATTTACTTTTGCGGTATGCTTTCTATACTACCATCTGATGTTACCGTTCACCAATTGCACCAGTATTTATTGGGTGCTGTGGGTCCACGCCCTATTTGTTTTGCTAGCACGGTTGATAAAGATGGGAATAGGAATTTAGCACCCTTCAGTTTTTTTAATGTGTTCAGCGCTAATCCGCCAATTGCAGTTTTTTCGCCTGCTAAAAGTGGCAGGACCGGTGCCAATAAGCATACTTACGAGAACATAAAAGAGGTTGCGGAAGTGGTGATTAATGTGGTGACTTATGATATGGTAAATCAGATGAGCTTGGCGAGTTCTCCTTATGCTAAAGACGTTGATGAATTTATTAAATCCGGTTTTACCCCCACCCCTTCCGACTTGGTAAAACCTGCAAGAGTGCAGGAAAGTCCTGTACAAATGGAATGTGTGGTAGAGCAGGTGATGGAATTGGGAAATGGAGGCGGGGCAGGCAACCTAGTAATTTGCAGAGTGGTTAAAATGCACATTAACGAAGATTTTATCAATGCCAATGGGGCCATCGACCAGCAAAAAATTGACCTTGTGGCCAGAATGGGAGGCAACTGGTATTGCAGAGCACATGGTGATGCTCTTTTTGAGATAACCAAACCGTTAACCACCATTGGCATTGGTGTAGATGCTTTACCATCGCATATCCGTTTAAGCGAACTGCTCACTGGTAATGAGCTGGGCATGTTGGGTAATATTGAACAGATACCTTCAGCAGAAGAGCAAAAGGAAATTAAAACACTTTATAAAAGTGATAATGACATTTTGAAAGCCAAGGAATTATTGAAAAAAGGGATGTACATAGAGGCATTGGCTTTGCTGTTGTAATAATTAAAAATTCATATCCCCGAATGGCGATTGCCCTTGCTAATTTTGTTATGAAAGGTATTCACCCCAATTCCAAGTGTAAAGCCAATATAATTAGAGCCCTTCAGTTCCCAGGATTCCATGCTTCTTCTGTAAAAAAAACTTCCCTGCATAAAACATGTGCTTTCAGAACTCAATTGGATTATCTTCATATCAATTCCAACAGCGGGTTTAAGTCTGGTAATTTTATCAGTTTTATAATTTAATTCAACACAAGGGCTTACGATCAATCCTATCACACGGCTAAGCCTTCCCTTAGGCCACCAGATAAGTTTTCCCTTAGGCCACAAATTAAAAAGATTCCCCTTTGCACTCAGGTAATGGCCCTCTTTACCACTCCCGAATTGCAATGCAATCGCATGATAAAAAGGGTATCGATCTACCCTTCTTGTCATTTTCAGGTCAAACTTCTCTTTACTTATCCCACCAAAAAATAAATTGCCATAATAAGGGGTATTGCCCCCATAAAATGACCAGGCATTTAAATGTAAAGTCACGGGACAGTTTATATTTGCCTTCAAATTATTATTCAAAGAACATAAGAACACCAACAATATGATCAATTTAAACAACCGCATCTTCTCAACGTACTATCAAAGATAATAAAAATTGTAACGAAATCAACTTTCATCCGTTAACTAAGTATAGCCAGACAATATTTAATTTATTTCCTGCGTTAATCATACTATAAAATCCAACCTGCAATGAAATCAAAACAATTTTTACCAATCGTATTTTGCATCCTGTTAAGTTGCAACCAGGTGCAAACCAACACAACTTCCAGTAATAATGCGGTTGCCAACCTCCCAGTTATCAAAACTGTTATGCCGGTTCTTAAACAGGCTCTGGCACAGTTATTCACCATTAACCCTGCAAAAGGGGGTAAAATAACTACAACAGAGGGTACTAAAATTAGCATTCCGGAAAATTGTTTTGTAAAAATGGATGGAACCCCTGTGTCAGAAAACGTATCATTGGCATTCACCCAATACGATTCCCCGATGGAAATAATTATATCCGGCATTCCTATGGTCATTGCAACAGAAAGCGGAGCCGTGGCTTTTGAATCTGCAGGCATGTTCCAAATTAATGGCAAAGTGGGCGATGAAGAGGTGAAGGTTGCAAAAGACAAACAAATAAAAGTGGAATTATGCACCCAATACATGGACACCAATTATAGTTTCTACCAGTATGATGAAAAGAAAGGCGCATGGGAAACCCTAATGAAACCATCTGAACTGGCTGCCAATACCATAACAAATGCAAAAAAAGTGCCCGCATCTGTAGCCGAAAAACTCGCTAAACCTGTAAAGATCGAGACATTCTCACCGAATGCCCCTGTATTTGAGTTAGAAGTAGCCACTACTAACCTCGAAGGACTGAGTATGTTTGACAATATTATGTGGACTTATGCAGGTGAAGGCACCGACCCATTCACAGTAAAGAACTTTTTTGACACCAAATGGCAATCCACCTCAATTAAGCCATCAGGAAAGGTTGTAGATGCCTACGACATCTCTTGTGTTTCAGGCAAGAAGACAATAGAATCAACTGTTAAACCTGTATTATTTGGAAGCCAGTTAAAAAAAGCAAAAAAGGAATATGAGCGTCTGATGGCAGAATATAACAGGAAACTTGAAATGGTAAAAGCCCAGTATCAAAAGGATGCAGCTGAACAGAATGTGCAACGCATGCTTTCATTATCATCATTCGGTATTTATAATTGCGACAGAATGTGGCCGGCAGATGTAACAGAATTATGCAATAAGGACCTTAAACCACAATTTGCAGACAATGAGCATAAAGAAGTAATTCGTTACTACCTTGTTAATCCAACAGTCAATTCAGCC
>JBBQIF010000130.1:0-7520 GCA_038324665.1 Bacteroidia bacterium | reverse complement strand
CTCCCATTCCCCAATATGAAACACAATATTCCTCTATCTGCGAACAACCTTGCAAACTGCCAACTATTTCCTAATTTTGACCCTTTATGAAATCGCTTGCCATACTCCTCTGTCTTCTCATAATTGCAAGTTCCAGTAGCGCCCAGGATACCATTTATGCCCGCAAAGTGCTCAATGAATTGTGCAGTCCAAAATACAAGGGTCGGGGCTATGTTTGCAATGGCGATAAGAAAGCCGCCAGTTATATCCTTGGTCAGTTTAAATCTATAGGTCTTAAAAAAGTAAAGGGGACTTACCTTCAGAAATTCTCATTTCCTGTAAATACTTTCCCTAAAAAAGTGATTGTAAAATACAATGGTAAATTGTTAGAAGCCGGTAAAGATTATATTATCAATGCGGGTTGTAAAGATTTTAATTTTTCTGGCACACTACCCTTTACAAATATTAAAGAAATGAATGACAGCAGCTATTACGACCGTTCGGGTTACCCGCAGAAAATGGCGATAATTGATACCTTCAACAAAAAATCATTTCCTGAGGCTGAGCTGACTTCAAAGAAATACTTATCTGACTTTAAGAAAGCACTCATCATCAAATTAACCAATGATAAACTCACCTGGACCAGCAGTTATCAGCAAGATAATAATTGTATTATTACGCTTAAAAGTGATGTATTTGACAGGACTGCCCCTTCGCAATTTGAAATTGAAATTGATAGCAAATTTTATACGCCTTATACTTCCCAAAATGTTTTGGGGATGCTAGAAGGAACGGAAAATAATGACAGTTTTATTGTTTTTACAGCGCATTACGATCACCTTGGGATGATGGGTTCAACAGCAATGTTTCCCGGAGCTAATGACAACGCAAGTGGCATAGCGATGATGTTGAATCTGGCAAAATATTTTAAAGCACACCCTCAGAAATATAGCTTATTATTTATTGCATTTTCTGGTGAAGAAACAGGATTGATAGGTTCACAGTATTATGTTAAAAATCCAATTATTCCTTTAGAGAACATTCATTTTCTAATCAATATAGACTTAATGGGCAATGGTGCCGAAGGTGTAATGACAGTGAATGGAGCAGTTTATAAAGAGCAATATGAATTATTGACTAAGATTAATACAGTGAATAATTATTTACCTGCAGTAAAAGCAAGGGGCAAGGCGGCTAATAGCGACCATTATTATTTTAGTGAAGCAGGCGTTCCATGCTTCTTTTTTTACTTGATGGGGCCTTATCCTTATTATCACGATGTATATGACAAGGCCTCGGCAGTGCCATTCACCAACTTTGGCAATGCTTTTTTACTATTCCGTGATTTTATAATCGCCTTGCAATAACCTGAATTTTAATGCTGTATAACCAGCTTCGCACTTTCTTCAAATCCATCCGCACTTATCTTTACGAGATAAATGCCATTAGCAAGTGAACTGATATTAATACCCGTATTATTTTCTGCAGTAGTATTTAAAACCAATTTGCCGGATATATCCGTAATCTTCACTTCCATTATTTGATTGATAGAGCTGATAATATTGAAATACTGGTTGCCCGGATTCGGATAGATACGAAATAGCTTGCTATTTTTAATCGTGTATACTCGCGTAAAATCTCTCAAAGTAATCGTGGTATCATCTGTATTACAATTGCCTGTAACTACCAACCGCACTACTTTATTGTTGGCATTGGAATAATGATAAACAGGGTTTTTTAATGAGCTGCTATCTCCGTTGCCGAAGTACCATTTATAAGACATGTTATTACCTAGTGAATTATTAGTAAAAGCTACGATCTGGCTGCCAATATAGCCATAAGTAAAGCTAGCTTTTACGAATGTATCGGTTGAAACGATTACTGTATTAAACTTGTTATAGGTTTGATTTTGGCTACCAGTAACTGATACTGTTAACGAGGCATTTTTAGTTCCGGGAGAATCGTAGGTAATAGTATGAGGTCCCTTGGTATTGGCGGTAGCCGGTGTTCCGGCAGGAAATGCCCATTGCCAACTAACTACATTATTATCGCTTGAATCAAAATAGGTTACTTTTTGTCCAATGCAGACATTGTTTGGTGTGTTATAAAAATTGAGGTAGGCAAATTTTATACTTATAATAGTGTCTTCTGTGTTGCATGTATTGGAGGCTACTAAACGGATATTATAAGTGCCTCCTGCAGTATAAAGGTGAGCCGGATTGGCAAGGCCTGATGAATCTGAATCGCCAAAATACCACTTATTAGCGGTGGAATTATTGGATAAATTACCAAATACCACATTCCCTTTTTCGGCTGCTACCCATGTAAAATTGGGTTTCATTGTGGCATCTGCTTTCACTGTTACTGTTTTGGTCTTTACTAGTTTTGCTCCGGTTGATAGGGTAATCGTGAGGGTAATGGTTTTTGTTCCATTAGTTAAGTATGCAACGGTGTGAGGCCCGATAGAAGAGGCTGTAGAAGGATTTGAACCGGCATCAAAATCCCAACTATAGTTAGTAATATTGCCTTTTGAAGAATCTGTAAATGTTATGCTCTGGTTTAGACAGATAGTGGATTTATTTAAACTAAAATTAACACTTGGTGGCACAATAGCACAATTTCCTGAATTTAATTTAGCATGCATGCTTTTACCACATACCGCAGTTGCACTTTTACCAATAACATAATTTCCACCGTTAATATCAGATGAGGTAAGGTTTGCTTTCACTTGTCCGTTGGCAATAGAATAATGCATCACCTGAGATGGTGCAATCACATGCCCCAATTGATGTCCATGGCCCAATTCATGTGTGGCCACTGTTTCAAAATGATATTGTGTACCGGTAGCACTTCCAATTGAATAATTCCAATTGGTACCAGTTGTTGGTTTTAACCTGAAACGAATATCCAATTCACTAACATATAACTTTAGTGTTGGTCCAACGAAACAACCATTCCAATAACTAAAACACTGAGCCAAAACACCACTTGGCATTGCACCACTGGTATCCCAGGCACAATTATTAATACCATCACTTTTAATAACACTTGTGCCAACTTTTCCCAAAGTATCCCAATTGATATAGGTGCCACAACGCCATCTTTCAAGGCTCCTTATAAAGGCTGCCCTTGCTGCGGTTGAATCAGCAAATTTTTTGCTTATCTTCCAAGTAATCCCATTAGAGCCGTTCATGCCAATCTCTTGGGTCTCATAGCCTATAGAATCTCCGGAAACAGAATTTAAATGCGAATAGGGGATTTTAAGTGTATCTGTAGAATTAGCAAGCCCATTGCCTCCAACTAGCACTCGAATTTTACCAGTACCTGCAGAGGATCTTACATTGACCTTAATCATGGTATCGCTCCATGAAATATAATCCCTTTTTAATGCTTTTACGAAACTAGCTCCGCCATCGTCCCCATTTTTAAACATCACACTGCTGGTATCTCTTAAAGAATTAAAATTAGTCCCTTTAATCGTTAGTGTTGAAGTTGTGCCAGCATTTATTGTTTTTGGTGAAATAGAACTGATGCTAGGTGAAGCTCTTTTAGAACTAATGGTTATTTTGGTGAGTACTGGGTTAATATCTATTGCCTTTTGAGTAAGATTTTCAACAGTATTGTATATGCTGAATGGGTGATAATGCTTAAAAACATCGCTTGCAGTGCCATCTGCTTTGTCTATTTTGATAAATCCCTGAGGTCCACTTTCTGCCACCCATTCTCCATTTTTTTCTATTAAAAGGAAAATACCTATTTCACCTAGTTCAAGCGTTAATTCTGGTTCCACCTTTACCGCTTTATCACCTATGGACCCGCCAAGTGTAATTATTTCAAAACTGGCAGCGGGCAAAAGTTGCATACCTTTATACACTTTACTGACAGCTAATGTATTAGCTGTATAGATCATTGTTTTATCCGCATTCCAATAAGGAAGAATTTTTGTTACCTTGGCTTCAACGATAAGTATTGAGGCGTTCACCCTCTCATTCAAGGTTAATGGAACCAATACACATTGCGCCTTGGTTTTATTAAATAATAGGGTAATAAAAAGGGAGAGAACGAGAAGAGTTTTTTGCATGTTTTATATATAGTAATTTACAAATTACGCCAAATTCAGGGTAATTGACAATATTTTTGTTGTATTTGGACTTATTCTATAATCATTATGGATAACATAAGGTATCAAAGCAACTAGTTCATTATTATATTGTTGTAATACTAAACATGAACTTCTAGTGCTGTTATCAATCTTTTTGTCAGTTAGAATATCACTGATTTTTTTCATCCCTACCATCCCCAAGGGCTTTATTTTATCGCCTTCTTGCCATATACGGAGGGTAAGCGGGAATAGTAAATTATCTGCATTAAGGAAAAGTGTGTTTTTCAATGTAAAATCTGGTTGAATACCTTCTTTAAGAATATGAAAAACAACTGTTTGATTTCCATAATGAACGTTTTGGTCCTTCTCTTCGATTAGTATTTCAAAAGCAACCTGCTCGCCTTTAATTGGCTGCAATAAAAAGCAAGTGCGTTCCCTAATCAACTCATATTGCGGACTATAAATCCTTTTCCCTACTTGTAAGGAATTTAGAAGTTCGGCTACCTGTAGAAGTGCAAAGCCATACTGTTGAATATTATAGAATAGAAATGAAGGCTTATTCTCTATTTGGTTTAATTTTTCAATGTTTATCCTGATTATTTCTCCTTCCTTTTCACTTAAACCCTTCCATTGTTTAGCTATTAGTTCAAGTGCCATTTCTTCATAAGCCTTAACCTTTTGTGCAGTATCAAAAAACCTTAACTCAGCATCAGGTTGAATCTTCTTGAGTTCTGGTAGCACAAAATGTCTGATTTTATTCCTTAAATAATAATCACTGGAGTTGCTGCTATCTTCACGATACAGGATTCCCTCTGATTTAAGGTAATTCTCAATCTCAGCGCGTGTGGCAAATAATAATGGTCTGGCAATATTATTTTCATTAAGTGGTATGCCATGCAATCCTTTTATGCCTGTTCCTCTCATAATATTAATCATCATGGTTTCCACATTATCAGTTAAATGATGAGCTGTAAGGAGCTTATCAAAAGCATATTCCTTCATAAGTTCAAAAAACCATTCATATCTAATGTTCCTGGCAATCTCTTGGATACCTTTTTTCTCATTACTGCCAATTGTTTTCGTGTCAAATGAACGCGTGAAGAACGGGATATTTTTACTTTTAGCTAACGCCATAACGAATTGTTCATCCCCATTGCTCTCATCCCCCCTTAAATTAAAATTGCAATGCGCTATACTGAATTGATAACCTCCTTGTAACAATAAATTAAACAAGCAAACGCTATCTGCCCCACCACTCAGTGCCAATAATAGCCTGTGATTACGGTTGAACAATGCCTGTTCTGATATAAAATTTTCAAACCTTTGCAGCATGGCATTAATTTTGACAAAGATAGGATATCCCAATAATAACAAATATTGTCAATTAATTTGAAACCTTACTGTTTCCTTATCATTATCCTATTTTTTCCTTTAAAATGGTTAACTGCACAAACAAATCTAGAAGTAATCAGCGGAGAAAAAATGTATGGTGATGAAATAAAGAAACTCACTTATATTGTAAAAAATGTAGGATTCAGGCACAATGGGGTAACAATATACTGTGACAGTGCTATCAGGAAGGTTACTCAGGGAATTGTGGAAGGTTTCGGCCATATTTATATTTTTCAAAAAGACACCTTCACATTGTCAGGTGGCGAGTATCTTTTATACGAAGAAGCGACAAAAATAGCGGTGGTAACTGGCAAGGAGGTTGTATTGAATGATAAGGAAATGACCCTTACAACTACTGCACTCCAATATAATACAGCTAAGCAGGTGGGTTCTTATCACAACAGAGCCAATATTTTGAGTGGTGAAAATAAACTGAAGAGTAAACATGGCTATTATCAAAGGAGAACCAATGTCTTTAATTTTAAGGATGATATTGTTTTGACAAGCCCTGATTATACGATGTATTCAGACACATTGGATTATTTTGCATCCACGAAAACTGCCTATTTTCATGGTCCCACTAAAATAGTAAGTGCAGAAAATACCATTACCTGTAAATATGGTTGGTATGATACAAAAAATGAAAAGGCTCAATTCAGTAAGGAGGCTTCCATTCTTAGTGATTCGACGTCTCTAACTTCGGATAGTATCCTATATGATAAGAAAAAGGAGATTGGCAATGCATTTGGCAATATAAGAATGTACGACAGTTCTAATAATGTAGAAGTATTTGGTCAAAAGGGCCTATACCTTGCTAGGACAAAGGAAACATACGTGAGTGGTAAGCCTATGGCAATTCAATATAATGATGGTGATACGATGTATGTTTTGGCAGATACCCTCTATTACGTTAACGATAGTTTAAAGAAGCAGCTTCAAGCTTATCATCATACTGAATTGGCCCAAACAGAATTTCAGGGTAAATGTGATTCCCTTATTTACAATTTTACTGATTCTACTATTGGTTTATTTGGCATGCCTATTTTGTGGAATAAGCAAAACCAAATTACGGGAGATACCATGCACATTGTATTGAGAAATAAGAGGATTCATACGTTGACGGTGATTGACAATGCATTTTTAGCCTCAGAAATAAAATCAGGAACTTTCAATCAAATAGCAGGCAGAACAATGATTAACTTATTTGATAGCAACCAGCTAAAATCAGTTTTGGTTGATGGCAATTCAGAGAGTATTTATTACCTGCGCGATAATGAAACAGATAGTGCCGAATATACAGGCGTTAATAAAGTGGCATGCAGTAAAATGCGCATTAATTTTGACTCGAGTAAGGTAAATGATATTCGCTTTTATGGTAAACCCGAAAGTAAAATGTACCCGGTAAAACAATTCCCGGATGGCGAAAAATTTTTAAGAGGTTTGGTTTGGCAAATAGATAAGAAACCTAAGACAGCTAGCTTTCTTGAGCGAAAAATGCGAAAGGTATTGCCTCCTCCTGCAAATCCGAAACCTGCATCGCCAGTTAAAAAGAATAAACCGGTAAAACCTGTCAAGAAATAATATAAAGGCACTATTCATTATTTCAAACATTAAAGTAATGGGTTTGTTATTCAAGAGAACCATTTTTACATTTATGAAATCTTTTAAGGCACTCCCGTTATTATTCATTGGCTTATGCGCCTGCAACAGCCATACAACAAAGTTACCTTTGGAAGAAAAAGTACTTGTCCTGACTTGTCCCTTTTAGTGCGGTGCGTTTAATTTCAGGATTAGTTCCTTCATTTTGATTGTTTGTTCCGCATTTATTGTAACAACCCTATTTGTGATATGATTCAATATTTCGCCGTCAACTATTTTCTTGGACTCATCAATAAATTTTCTAATAGAAATACCTGTTTTTAGTTCGATGTGTTTAGATACTACCAGGGCCAAAAAGCAAATTAATAAGTGCAGTTTGATGGGCTGTTCCTTAAAGTGAAAAATGGGTCTTGTTTGCAAGTCGTTTTTTGATATTCTGAATGCCTGT
>JBBQIF010000129.1:0-7535 GCA_038324665.1 Bacteroidia bacterium | reverse complement strand
GCATGTACAAAGAGGTGGCAGCCCTACGGCGAATGACAGGATATTGGCAGGTTTTTTAGGTAATGCGGCAGTCGAAACTTTATTGTCAGGTGAAACGAACCTATGTGTTGGAATGGTAAATCACCAACTATCATTGGTGTCTTATGATGATGCATTTTCAAAGCGAAATACAATTGATAGTTCTCTATGGCATTTATCCAAAGTACTTAGCTATTAATGCTCTTAAAACTAACCATATCGAATTTTGCCATTATTAAGTATATGGTATTTGAACCATCTGCCTCCTTGAATATTATTACTGGTGAGACAGGTGCAGGTAAATCAATTATCATGGATGCGTTAGGGTTGATTTTAGGCAGTAGGGCTGATTTTAAGACTAAAGGTGAAGTTGATGCTCTTAAAGGTGAAAAATGTGTAGTAGAAGGCATCTTTAAGCTTGATAAGAACAAGTATCAACCCGTTTTTGAAGCAATGGAACTCGATTTTGAAGAGGAAACAATAATCAGAAGGGAAATTAATGACAATGGTAAGTCGAGGAGTTTTATTAATGATACACCTGTTAGCTTGTTGCAGATAAAGTCAATAACTACTAATCTTGTAAGTATTCATTCGCAACACGAAAATTCACAATTGACTGAAAGGGAATTCCAGTTTAATCTCTTAGACACTTATACAGGTCAATTGTCCGAGGTTAATAATTTCCGTGCGGATTTCAGCCATTTTAAACGAATGCTCACTCAATTGTCTGAATATGAAAAGCAGCAGCATAATTTATTGAAAGAAAAAGATTACCTCAATTACCTTTTCAATGAATTTGAACAGGCAGGATTAAAAGACAATGAGGAGGAATTATTAGAAAGGGAATTGAATTTACTGGCCAATGCGGAAGCAATAGAAATAGTATCAAATGCTCTTATTCAAAGTCTTTCAGATAGTGAAATTTCAGTAACAGATACCTTAAATCGGTTGAAAGTACAACTAAAGACCATTGCCCACGTGAACGCTTTATCAAAAGAATTATTTAATCGTATAGATTCTTCTATCATTGAATTAAAAGATATTGCTTCGGAAGCCGTGAATCTAAAGCAATCCGCTATGCCTGATGGTAATCGACTTGAAGAGGTGAATGCTCGCTTGCAGATGATACAGAATTTAAAACGAAAACATGGTATCAGTGATTTTGCAGATCTAATTGGAGAGCAGGAAAAAATTTCAGATAAACTTTTGTCAATAGGTAATATTGACCATGAAATCGAAACACTTAGAGTGACTATCACTGTACACGAAAAGAAATTAAATAGACAAGCATCCATTCTGCATTCCAACAGGATGAAATCTTCAATAAAATTAGAATCTGAAATTAAGCACATGTTGAGTAACCTTGAAATGCCCAAGGCAGATATTAAATTTGAGGTTACCGAAAAAAGTACAATTGATGAGTTTGGTAAAACAGATTTAACTATATTGTTTAGTGCCAATGTCGGTATGCAGTTGCAATTGTTAAGCAAGGTGGCTTCCGGTGGCGAATTAAGTAGGCTGGCATTATGTTTCAGAAGTATTGAGGCAGAGAATTCAGATTTGAGCACCCTTATTTTTGACGAGATTGATACTGGGGTATCAGGTAAGGTAGCAGATACGATTGGTTCCCTATTCGAAAAATTGTCTTTTAAACATCAAGTGATCGCCATAACACATTTACCGCAGGTGGCCAGCTATGGCGATTCGCATTTTATGATTGGTAAAAAGGAGGAAAACAATAAAACCATTTCTTACTTAAAGCGACTAGACAGAGAGGAAAGGGTAGATGAATTGGCCAAAATGCTCAGTGGAAATGTTGCCACTGAAATAGCAAAAAAGAACGCAATGGAATTACTAAAAAATTGACAATTTCACTCGTATAGACGTAGCACCAAAGTAGCTAATTTCATTTAAATATACATAAGATTTTTCAGTTTTAAATAGTACGGGCTTTTTAATCCTTGTCTTTCTAGGTGCAGGTGAAAATAGGATGGAATTTAGATAAAATCACCCTATTATTACTCTAAAAAGTAAATTTTAATTCACTGAAAACAAGCGTTTTATTCCTATTTGCAATTTTTTTTAAGGCCATGTATGGTTTTTTAAAATTTGTGTTTTAAGTTTGAGTATAAGATGCTGATAATCATAAGTATATATACTCAATAAGTATTAATACTCATGAGAAAAAGCCCAGAAAAGCCCATAAAATGACACTATGATAGAATTAATTGAATAATAAACTAACAATACACTAACAAAACTAAAACTATGGAAAATTCAAAATTTCTTTACAAATTAAGAAACCTTATGACAAAGAGTAATAAGGTGTCGGGAAGATTAGAAAAATTGAGGACGCATACAGTATATTACCGTGTATTGATCATATCATAAAACTAAACAAGGGAATAATAGTAAGTAATTTTAAAAACTTAAACTTAAACTAAAAACTAAAACTTGAACTATTACTAAAACTATGGATTCACATTTCCATACATTTATTATTATTCCCCTTGTTTTGTTTTCGGGCAAATGACCTGGAAACCAAATAGATTAAAACTAATATCAACAAATTACAAAAACAAAACCTAACAATTATGAAAAACACAATGCATTTAGAGCCCCCGATTATCAAGTACTATTACGCAGTGATATTACTTTTGGTATTGTCTATGTTACAGATGGTTTTTACACAAATTATTTAAAAATCTGTCAATTCTTTAATTTAATTATACACTATAAATCGCCCTGGCAATTGCCGGGGCTTTTTTATGCTTAAAATTCGAATAATCCGCGCGCTTTAAGCAAACACTCTTCGTATTCGCTTTCAGCGTTTGAATCATAGGTAATAGCACCTCCAGTATGAAAGGAAACAATCTTCCGTTTCTTATCACCAATCAACGTCCTGATGATAACATTGAAATCAAAATTGCCGTTAGGTTGAATGTAGCCAAGGCATCCGCTGTATATTCCCCTTTCAGTGTCTTCAAACTGAAGAATATTTTTCATTACCTCCAATTTAGGAGCACCTGTCATACTACCCATAGGGAACAATGCCCTCAATATATCTGAAAAATTGATATTCTTTTTCATCCTGCCGCTTACCGTAGAAATCATCTGGTTTACCAGGGCAAAAGGATACGTGGCACACAATTCTTCTACTTTAATGGTGCCTGTCTCACAAATTTTAGCCATGTCATTCCGCACCAGATCAACAATCATCACATTCTCAGCAATTTCCTTCTCGTTCGTACCCAATGCACTTAATTGTCTTAAGTTTTCCTCTCCCTGTATGCGCTTGTTGGTGCCTTTAATTGGTTGTGTAACCAATACCTCACCATTCCTGAATATAAATCTTTCGAGGCTGGTACATAAAATATCATAACTTTCATTTTTAATAAACGCTGCAAAAGGAGTGGGCGATTTTTGGCTAATAGCCTTATAAGTCGTCATGGGGTTCTTAAGTGCACCATGATGCAAAAATTCTTGGCAATAATTGAGTTCATAATAATCACCTTCAATAATATTATTTTTTATATTCTCAACATTTTTAAGGTAATCAGCTTTGCTTGTAATATGGTTAAATGAAAACTTTGTTTGTTTTTTAATATCTAATAAGTTTGGGGCAATTTCAAAATCCTTAATGTATTGTTCGAATTCAACGTCAGAAATTCCATTGTTTTCAAATACCAATGTACTTTCACCATGCATTAGAGAGGCAGTTATTTTTGGCAGATAAAAATAAACTTCCTTATCACTCATAGCCTCTTTGGTATAAAATTTCTTAGAGGATTCATACCCAATATACCCAAATATCCATTGTCTGCAATTGTGGATGTAGGAAGTAATTTCATCGAAATCGCCTTTGATTTTATGGATACACCCAAATGCTGCAAGCACCTCAAAACGACCATACCCCAATGGCGCTTTCAGATTATTTGAATCATATAAATTGCATATCTCGAATAATTCCGAAAAATTCAATAATTGATTTTTAATCTTATCTATTTGTTCTATCTTAAGATTGAATTGTTTCTTCACTTTTAAAATGTTCGAGAATAGATAATGCAATTTTTTCGGTCACCACTTCCATTAGTTTTTCTTTGGAAGCTTCCTTTATTTTTTTTACCGATTTAAAATAGGAAAGCAGGGTAGTGGCTGTTATTTTACCAATTCCTTCTATTTCTTCAAGGCTTGTAACAGTAAAATTCTTGCTTCTCCGATTCCTATGATGGGTAATGCCAAAACGATGGGCTTCGTCGCGCATTTGTTGGATAATCCTAAGTGTTTCAGATTTCTTATCAAGGTATAATGGCAAAGGATCATTTGGGTAATACAATTCTTCTAGCCTTTTGGCAATGCCAATCACCGGGATTTTACCATATAGATTTAAACCCTTTAACGCATCTACCGCAGCACTTAATTGGCCTTTGCCGCCATCGATAACAATCAAATCGGGCAAGGGTTGGTTTTCATTTAGCATCCTACTGTATCGCCTAGTAAGCACTTCTGTCATGGTAGCAAAATCATCAGGACCAATGACAGTCTTCACGTTGAAATGCCTGTAATCACTTTTACTCGGCTTGGCATCCCTGAATACCACGCATGCTGAAACTGGATTGGTTCCTTGAATATTTGAATTATCAAAGCATTCTATATGCTTCGGAGGCACGGTTAACCTCAAATCTTGCATCATGGTAGCTAATATCCTGTCTGTCTTCAATCCTGGATCGAGTTTATCTGCAGCCAATTGCTTCTCCTGTTTTAGGTACATGGCATTTTTTATGCTCAGGTCAAGTAGTTTTTTCTTGTCGCCACTTGTTGGCACAGTAATGCTGAAATTAGTTTCTAAAGTGAGCGGGAAAGGTAAAATAACCTCTTCGCTTTCTGTATAAAGTGTATTTTTTATCTCTGCAATTGCCGCCAATATTAAATCCTCATCCGATTCGTCAATTTTCTTTTTATATTCCAGATTTTGGGTCTGGATGATCATGCCGTTCACTACCCTGAGGTAGTTGATATATGCCGCAATAGGCGTTGATATAATGCCATAAACATCCACATTATTGATTCTATTGTTAACAATGGTAGATTTTGCTTGGTATCTTTCGAGCAAATCCAACTTTTCCTTTAATTGATGAGCTTCTTCATAAGCAAGCAGTTCTACCGCCTCATTTATTTTTTGCCTGAAATGTTTTTTAACTTCAGCAAGGTTTCCTCTTAAAATATGTTTGATATGTGCTATGTTCTGGTTATAATCCTCCAATGACTGTAAGCCTTGACATGGACCCTTACAATTGCCTATCTGGTATTCAAGACATAGTTTTACTTTCCTATCTCTCACATTTTTTTCAGATAAATCATAATTGCAATTACGAGTGGGATATAATTTTTTAGCAAAATCCAGCACCAAATGCATCAGTTTACCACTACTGTATGGACCAAAATACTCACTTCCGTCCTTAACAGGGTTGCGCATGGCATACACTTTGGAGAACCGCTCTTTTGATATCTTGATAAGTGGATAAGACTTATCATCCTTGAGACTAATGTTATACTTAGGGAGAAATTCCTTAATTAAACTATTTTCTAGCAGCAGGGCATCGTATTCTGTATCAACTACTGTGTATTGTATATCCCTAATCTTTGAAACAAGTATAGTTGTTTTTCTGTTTTCTTGGGTTTTATTGAAATAGGAATTAACGCGTTTTTTCAGGCTCTTAGCCTTACCGATATAAATAATTTCGCCTGTTTCATCAAAATATTTGTAAATGCCGGGTTGGTCGGGCAGATTGGAAAGCAGGTCCTTAATATCTTTGCTATCTTTCAAAATGCTATTTGAAAACGATCATTTTTTTAGGTTTTCTGCCAATTCTTCTACTTCCTGCTGCCTTCTTGTAAAGACACTTTCTGTTTCAATGCATGGATTAAGGGTATTGATTGCAAGGTCATACAGTTTCAGTACATCTGCTTTTTCTCTGTTAAAATACTGTTTAAAAATATCCTTGTTATAATCCTTTGCATTGGCCGATTCTTTTAATGTTTTCACCTGGATGAACAATTCTTCCAATTGCATGACAATAGGTTTGTAATTAGAAATAGTATAAGTGTATAATTTGCCTAAGCCTTTGTATTCTTGTAATGTGCGTTCAATTTCCCCTTCGGGTTCTATGTCTTTTTCCTTCAATTTTGTTTCGCAAAAAAGCAGGTTGTTTTCAATAATTTCTTTACGATCCTCTATATCTGAGAGGTCCACTTTTTTCAAAAGGCTTTCTACAAATAATAGCCTTGAGTTCAGGGTATCCAAATACTGCAATTCAGCCTGTTTTTCAAAGTCTGTAGCGCCGTTATTACAATTGCTGAAAAAGGTCAGTACAATAAATAAATAAATTAAAAGTTTGAACATCTGCACAAATTTCAGCAATTTCGCAACAATTCCAACTATTTAAAATATTAAGTGTTATTAAAGGCGGATTATAAGCGTGTACGAGATATTGTTTTTTTAAAAGATGTTTTGGGACTTACCTTGTCCGCTGTCGGTGGACCAGAGATGCATCTTCCCCTTTTTTTAAAAAAGCTGGTTTACGAGAAAAAATACATTTCCGAATCCGATCTTTTAGAACTCAATAGTTTGTGTCAGGTGCTTCCCGGACCTTCTACCACACAGACGCTAACGGCTATTGCCTATAAAATGGGAGGGCCTAAACTTGCTTTTATCTCGCTGATTATTTGGATAATGCCGGCAGTATTGCTCATGACTTTTTTTGCTATTTCTACTAATTTTATTAGTCCGCATTATTTCAGATATATAGGTCCTATGGCGGTGGGCTTTGTGGTGGTTGCTGCTATTAAAATGAGCAGTATGGTAAAAAAGAATGTACTAAGTATTTTTTTAACTGTTACAGCTTGCATATTGTCAGTATTATTCCATTCTCCTGTTACATTTCCTGTTTTATTGATTTTCGGTGCATTTATGACAGTAAATTTTGGTGATAAGGACTTTATTCCCAATAATAAACCCCTTATAAATATTAGGTGGGCCAACCTCAGTTTGCTAATTCTCATTCTGATTTCTGCAGCCCTTATTGGGGAGCTTACTCGGCATAATTTTCCGCAATTATCAGAACCAGTACTTTTATTTGAAAATACTTACCGAATGGGCTCTATGGTGTTTGGTGGTGGGAATGTATTGTACTCAATGATACTGACGGAATTTGTGGAATTCAAGCAAAAACAATATCTCACATTGGAGGAGTTTAATACTGGGCTGGGTTTGTTGCAGGCCGTTCCAGGGCCAACTTTTACCATGGCCACTTATGCCAATGGTATTGCCATGAAAAAAATGGGATATGATATTTACGGACAAATGCTGGGTTGCGGCATAGGCACAATCGCTATATTTTTACCGGGAACACTTTACATTTTCTTTGTTTATCCTTTATGGAGTCAGATTAAGCAATATCCTATTGTTTACCGTTCACTTGATGGCATAATCTCAGTAGCAATTGGGTTGGTTTGGT
>JBBQIF010000128.1:0-7542 GCA_038324665.1 Bacteroidia bacterium | reverse complement strand
GCTTACAGGGCATACCAAGATTGGTGCAATGATTGCTATCGGCGGGGCAATAATTACGATTATAGGCAATGTAATTTTTATACCCAAATATGGATTCGTTGCTTGTGCATGGTTGACATTGATTGTGTATTTTGTGATGTGTATTACGGCCTATATTCTAGGACACAAATATTTCAAGGTGCCTTACAGAATAATAAAATTATTAACATTAATATTGTTGTCAATGGTCTTTTGGCAGTCATTTTCAGCCTTAAATAGTCATATTTCTGTAAAATGGCAAACGCTGTGTATTAAAATGGTATTTCTTTCGTTATTTATGTTAATAATTTGGTTACTACAACCTAAGCCTAAAAAAGCTTAAATTTGCAAAATAATAAAGTGACTATAAAAGTTAATATAAAAAACACCGGTTCCCTGCCTTTACCCGTTTACCAGACAGCATTGGCAGCGGGTGCTGATATTTTTGCGAATAATAAAGAAGTGGTTACTTTGAGACCTTTAGAAAGGGCGCTTATTCCAACAGGACTATATATTGAATTACCAAAAGGCTATGAAGCACAGATTAGACCCCGTAGCGGATTGGCATTGAAACACGGCATTACAGTTTTAAATTCACCAGGTACCATTGATGCAGATTATAGAGGAGAGATTAAAGTTTTACTGATAAACCTTGGACAGGAAGTTTTCAGTATAAGCAATGGTGACAGAATTGCGCAAATGGTGATAGCCAAATGTGAGCAGGCCCAATGGCAGGCAGAAACAGAACTTACAGTTACGGAGAGGGGATCAGGAGGATACGGACATACAGGAATTTAAGAAAATTATACAAGAAACAACTCGAATGAATATTATAATACCAATGGCAGGAATGGGAAAAAGGATGAGACCCCATACCCTTACCATACCAAAACCATTAATACCAATTGCTGGGAAACCCATTGTACAAAGGCTGGTGCAAGACATTGCCCAAATGTGCAAAGAATCTATAAATGAAGTGGCTTTTGTTATCGGTGATTTTGGACCCACAATTGAAATGCAACTAATGGAAATTGCAGAAAGTATAGGAGCAAAGGGGCGAATTTATTACCAAGATGAAGCATTGGGCACTGCTCATGCCGTTATGTGTGCCACTCCAGCCTTAACAGGCGAAGTGATTGTTGCTTTTGCGGACACGCTTTTTAAAGCAGAATTTGAATTAGATAAATCAGCCGATGGCACTATTTGGGTGCATAAGGTGGCGAATCCAAGCCAGTTTGGTGTTGTAAAACTAGACGAAAACAGCAATATTACTGATTTCGTTGAGAAACCCACTGAGTTTGTTTCAGACCTCGCCATTATCGGTATTTATTATTTTAAGGACGGCGATAATCTTTTAGATGAAATAATGTACTTGGTAGAAAATAATATTAAAGAAAAGGGTGAGTATCAATTAACCAACGCATTGGAAAACATGAAGAACAAGGGTCTAGTATTTAAGGCAGGCGAAGTAGAAGAATGGTTAGATTGCGGCAATAAGGATGCTACAGTTTATACCAACCAAAGGGTTTTAGAAATAAAAAAGGATGAATTCAATGTGGACCACTCACAATATAACCATGGTTCTAAAATCATTGAGCCTTGTTTCATAGGAAAAAATGTTGTGATTGAAGACTCTGTGATCGGACCACATGTAAGTATTGGCGATGGATCTGTGGTAAAGAACAGTAAAATAAGCAATAGCATATTACAAAATAATTGCACAATCGATCATGCTACATTTTCCAATAGTATGATTGGCAATTATGTTGTCATAAAAGGCGAATCCACTGAATACAGTATTGGAGACTATAGCACATTAGGTTAAATTGAAAAAAAATGCATTAAAGTTGAGATACCTTTTCCTGATCGTAATATTTGCGATTTGTTTTTATGCTTGTAAAAGTAAAAAAGACGCATCATCAAAAACGAATGCAAATAATGAAGAAGCAAATGTAAAATTTGAAAAGTACTTCATCGATGGCTGCACACAATTCAATATAGGCAATGATACCTTGGCAATGGCCCGGTATGCTAAGTGCCTTGATATAAAGCCACAAGAAGCTTCGGTGAATTACCAAATGAGCCGCGTTAAACAAAGGCTTAATGACCAAAGTGCTGCCTTCCACTATGCTTCCAAGGCCAATAAACTTGCACCCGGCAATAAATTCTATGCCTATCATTATGCCGGTTTATTAAGGGAAGTAGGTGATTTTAATAAGGCAGCTAATGTTTTGAATGAATGCATTAATTCTAACCTTACCGATGAGAACCTATACAACCAGTTGGATGGAATTTACGAAATACAAAAAGCAACAACCGAAAGGATTGCCCTATGGAATAAGTTGAAGGACAATGCCGGGCTCAAAACCCGAATAGGCTTGAAACTGATAGATTTATATAAAAAAAATAATGATTTTGCTTCAGCACATGGCATTTATAATGACCTGAAGAAAGGTGCCCCTAATAATACCCGCTTTTATATTGAAGATGCCAAACTCTATGAATCCCAAAAAGATGAGGCCAACGCAAATTTAAATTATGAGAAGGCAATGGCTATCAATCCTAATAACTGGGATATTAATTATGCGCTTTTTCAATTTTACGCGAAAAAAAATGAGGTTCTCAAAGCACAAGACTACCTGAAATTTGCCTTTGAGAAAAGTGCGGTCAGTTTTGAAACAGAATTACCTTCCTGTCAGGCTCTTCTTATAAGTATAAAGAATGACTCTTCAAGTTGCGCTTATGGAAGGATTGCCGCTTCAGCGCTTATCAATAGTTTCCCTACCAATGCAAAGTCACTTTATACCGCTGCCGAACTATTCAATAATTGTCGATTATACAATCTGTCACTTGTTAACTATGAAAAAGCAGCCCTCGCCGACCCTAATTTATTTGATGCCTGGATGGGTGCCATCAATGCGGGAATTGGCCTAAAACAATATCAAAAAGTGATTACCTTGGGTGAGAAAGCATTGGAATACTTCCCTAATACTGTAATGGTTTACCAGAAGCTGGCTAGTGCCCATAACCTTAATAAGCAATACGACAAGGCTTATGAATATGCAGTTAATGGCGAAAGATTTATTTTCGATGATGCCGCCAAAGTTGGTTTATTTTTACAAGAGGGAATTAGTCTGTATTACAAAGGAGAATATACCGATGCGCAGAAAAAAATAGAAGAAGCTATTGCAATAAACCAGACGGATGCCGAGTTATATGATGTAATGGGCAATATCAGTTATTACTTGAATGATATACCTAAAGCCGTTGAGAACTGGCAAAAAGCAAGAAATATGGGGAGCAAAAATAATTTGATTGAAAAAAAAATAATTGAAAAAAAGGTATATGAATAATCTTGCAAAATACTGGCCAGTATTCATATTATTGGTTTTTTTTTCGTGCAAAAGCCGTAAGAAACTAGCTGCACCTATAAGTATCACAACAAAAGATACTGTTTCAGATAATAGTTTAACCGCCACTGAAAAAATCTTGGGCCCTACCCTCAGTCCATGGACCTACTTTTCTGCTAAAGCCGATATTAGCTTTACAAGTGGCAATAATACCCAGAATGCAGGCTCCAATATCAGAATGTACAAGGATTCATTAATATGGGTTTCCATTAATTTATTCGGAATAGAAGGTGCGAGGATGCTAATCAATAAGGATTCTATGGTACTGTACGACAAATTGCACAAGACTTATACAGTTTACAATAAGGCGTTTATAGAAAGTATAATAGGTTCGCCTTTAAATGTCGGCGAAATTCAGAATTTAATCTTGGCAAAGCCAATCTATGCGCTGAAGTTTTACAACATTATTCACGAAAATGAAGCAGCTCTAAAAATTAAGAATATCCAGCCAACCGTATATGTATACCACAAATACAGCAAACAATTCTATACCATAGATTCTACAATGATAGAAGATAGAACCGCCCCACACTATGCTAGGGTGCTGTATTCTGGTTTTACAAATATCGATGCACACAATTTCCCAATGAAAAATGAGATAAATGCCTACAATGGCGTTTCCAATATTGTAATTACGATGGAATTTGAAAGACCTGATTTTGTAAGCATTCAAACTTTTCCTTTTAACATCCCTTCTTCTTATGAACGCGTTAAATAAAGCAAATAGTCTTCTGCTGGTTTTTTTATTTTTGTTTTCACAAATGAATGGGCAGATTTCACGCAAGGACTTGGAAAAGCAACGCAAGCAAACAGAAGCACAGATTGCACTGACCAAAAAGATCTTAAATGAAACAAAAAATAAAAAGAAACAAAACTTAAAAGAACTCGTAACCATTGGTCGACTAATTGAAAAACGGGAAGAGTTGATCAATACCATCAATACGGAAATCCAATATGTTAACCACGATGTTGAACAGAACAAAACAGATATTGACAGCCTTAATTCACAATTAAACATAGAAAAGAAAAATTATGCCGGGGCAATTATCCAATCTTATAAAAGCAGAAAGGTCTATAACAATGAATTATACCTGTTTGCAGCAAAATCATTTAACCAGTTATTCCAACGACTCAAATTTGTCCAATATTTGTCGGAGGCACAAACAAGGTTCCTTGTAAAAATTGATTCAAAGAAGCAAGAATTGGAAAATAAATTAGCTGAGTTGCTTGGATTAAAAGAGTCGAAAGAAAAATTAGTTAAGAATAAGGAATCAGAGGTAAATGAATTGGAAGTGAATAAAACGCAAAAAAACAAAGCAATTATCTCATTGACAGGCCGTGAAAAAGAGCTGAAAACACAACTTGACAAACAAAATAAAGCTAAAGCGGACCTGAATGCAAGAATTAATACAATTATTGCCCGCGAAATTGCAGAAGCCCGAAAAAAGGCGAGGGAACAAGCAGCCCAAAGAAACAAAACAGCTTCTAAGCCAACTGATAACAAAAAAACAACTCCAAATGCAGAAGCTAATGTACCCTTATTAACACCTGAGGCAAAGGAATTATCTGATAATTTTGCTTCTAATAAGGGGAAATTGCCATGGCCTGTAGAAAAGGGATTTATTAGTGATAGGTTTGGAACCCATGCGCATGCCAAGCTCGACCAGGTGATGATACAGAATAATGGATTAGATATTCAGTCAATTAGTGGTTCTACTGCCAGGTGTGTATACAAAGGCACTGTCGCTGCTATTATTTCCATACCCGGAATGGGCAAAACGGTATTGGTGAATCATGGAGAATACTTTACCGTTTATTCAAAATTAAAAGATATTGTTGTAAGCCAAGGTCAATTACTAAACATTAAACAAACCATTGGAACAGTTGATGAAGACGAAGATGGGGCCACAGAGATACATTTTGAAATTTGGTTGAATCAGGATAAACAAAACCCTGAAATATGGCTAGCACACAAATAAGATAGGAGATAATAAAATGGAGATAAAATCTATAGCAATTGCAGGTGCAGGTACAATGGGGGCCGGTATAGCGCAAGTTTGCGCACTAGCAGGCCTTGATGTTATCTTGTTTGATATTAGCGGAGACATGCTTGAAACCGCAAAGCAAAATATCAACTTATCCTTAAAAAAACTGACCGACCTCAATAAAATTACTGCTGACCAGGCGAATTCTATTATGAGTTGCATCCGTTTTATCGCTGATATTGAAGATGTTAAGGCAGATATGGTAATTGAGGCCATCGTAGAAAAACTTGAAGTTAAGGTGAGCTTATTCTCAAAACTGATGACCTTAAACGGTGAAAATACAATATATGCCACCAATACTTCTTCCATTCCGATTACACAGATAGCAGCCAATCTTCAGTATCCCGGGCAAGTAGTGGGGGTACATTTCTTTAACCCTGCCCATATCATGAAATTAGTAGAGATTATTAAAGGTGCAAAAACAAATGATTCAGTCGTAGATATCGTATTTGCACTAATCATAAAATTAAAAAAGGAACCAGTGATTGCTGCCGATTCGCCGGGATTTATAGTTAACAGGGTTGCCAGATTATATTATGTAGAAGCACTAAAAATTTTGGAAGAAGGCATAGCGACTATTGAAAATATTGATGCATTAATGGAAGCTTCAGGGTTTAGAATGGGGCCATTCAGGTTAATGGACTTAATTGGTGTGGACACTAATTATTCCGTAACAGAAAGCCAATATCACTTATTTAACGAGGAACCTCGTTTCCGCCCTAGCAGAATACAAAAACAAAAGGTGGATGCAGGACTTCATGGCAGGAAAACCAAGGAAGGATTTTATAAATATGACTAGTTTTAGAATTTGGTGCTTGATATTATTATGTTTAGCCTGTAAAAAAGATAAAAACAATAATACCAATCCGGAACCAATCAACAATGTGCCGGTAAGCATTACCATCAATATGGCCCTACCTGCTTATTTTCATTTGCAGAACATTGGATCTTACGTTTATGAGAACGGAGGCGTAAAAGGTATTGTGCTGGTTCATCACACAGATGACAATTTCTATGCCTTTGACAGGGCATGCAGTTATCAACCTAATTCTTCAAATTGTTCAAAAATTGAGGTGGATGAGGCTACTATTCAATTCCGGTGCGGACAAACAACAGGAACAACCTTCCAGAAATGCTGTGATTCAAAGTTCTTTTTTGATGGCTCTGTTGCTCAATCTCCCGCCACCTTCCCTCTTAAATCGTATAGTGTATCTAAATCGGGAAACACAATAATTATATCAAATTAAATTTTTTTTTAAAAATTGTAGTATAACTTAATCCTTTTTATATATTTGTCGGGTTGTAAAACTTTTGTAAAATTTTAATACAGCTTATGATGAAAAAACATTTACTACTTACTTTTGGTGCCTTTATTTTAATATTGCAGGCATTCTCTCAATCTGCGGAACGCAGGCTTGGTATCGAAATTAATGGCGGCATTAATGAATATCAGGGTGATTTAGGCTCCGCACTCTTTTTTGCCAGAAAGCCTAATTATCAAGGCGTTGGTGGCTCTTTTAGCTACTATTTAAATCCTAGTATTGACGTTTGTCTATTTGGTTCAGGAGGCGATGTGGGCTTCTTTGCTACTATTCCTAATGTTCCTCCTCAAAACACCTATCTTCATTTTAGAGCTAATGTAGCTACTATTAATGGTGGTATCCGATTTAAATTACTCAAAGACAAACCCTTTACCCCTTATATTATGGTAGGAGCAGGTGGGGTATATTTACATAGTGATATAAGTCAAAGTGCTGATGCTTATACCGGTGCTGCAGGTAATCTGGCTGGTGGCATAGGTTTTCAATATAGTTTCAATGAAAAAATGGGTGTTCGTCTTCAGACGATGGCGAATTATACATTTAACGATATTTGGGATGGTGCTCCATTCACTTATTTAACCCATACAAGGAATAAGGACAATGATATGTTCCTATACCATTCACTGGGGGTATTCTATAATTTACCTTATGGTGGCGAAGTTGGCACTAAAATACATGACAAAGACCATGATGGCGTGCCTGATAAACTGGACAAATGCCCAAAAACACAACCTTGGCAAATGCCTG
>JBBQIF010000127.1:0-7619 GCA_038324665.1 Bacteroidia bacterium | reverse complement strand
GTTAACCGAAGAAATGGTAAGATACCAATGGGAAAAACATGCGCTTCCCGGATTTGATAAATATGTATTGCCATATAAGGAACAGGCAGATATAATTCTTGAAAACCATCTGGATAACAACACAGCTTTGAATGCCCTGGTTGAAACCTTAAATGGCTTTATTTTAGACCATGGTCAATAAATCCTTGTTGGGTGTAGCATTCGTTTGCAGGTCTAATTCAACCTGTGTTGCCAAGAGGTCTTCAAGAGTCTCTCGTCTCCTTATTAGGTGAGCCTTGCCATTATAAATTAATACTTCGGCTGGTCGGAATCTCGAGTTATAATTGCTTGCCATACTAAAACCATAGGCACCTGCATTATGGAAAGCTAGAATATCGCCTTCTCTTACTTCATTCAATTTGCGATCCCACCCGAAAGTGTCTGTTTCACAAATATAGCCTACCACTGCATATATTCTTTCTATACCTGTTGGGTTACTTAAATTAGTGATTTTGTGATAAGCATCGTAAAGCATTGGCCTAATGAGGTGATTTAATCCTGAATCTACTCCTGCAAACATGGTGCTAGTGGTTTGTTTTACCACATTAGTTTTCACAAGGAAATAACCAGCTTCACTCACTAGAAATTTACCCGGTTCAAACCACAACTCCAATTCACGGCCATATTTTTTGCAAAACTCTATAAAACGTGAAGCAATTTTACCGCCAATATCATTAATATCTGTTGTAATATCGGCCTCTTTATAAGCCACTTTAAACCCACTTCCAAAATCCATATACCGCAAATCCTTGAAGTCCTCAGCAGCTTCAAATAGTAATTCGGCACCCCTGATAAAAACCTCGGCATCCAGAATATCGCTGCCTGTATGCATGTGCAAACCTTCCACATTAATATCATAAAGTTTAACAACCCTTGCGACATGCCTTAACTGGTAATAGCTGATCCCGAATTTTGAATCTATATGCCCTGTTGATATTTTATGGTTACCACCCGCCATGATATGCGGGTTCACCCTTATACAAACTGGGATTGTATTCCCATATTTTGAGCCAAATTGTTCGAGGATAGAAATGTTATCAATATTTATTTTTACACCTTCCTTTACGGCCATATCTATTTCTTCCATACTAACACCATTGGGTGTATATAATATCTCTCCAGGCTCAATGCCTGCCTTAAGGCCCAGCCAAACCTCCTGTATGGAAACAACATCAAGTCCGGCGCCGAATTTCTTCATTAATTTTAATACCGTTAAGTTACTCAAAGCCTTACAAGCGTAATGAATGTGTAATTTAACTCCCGGAAAAGCGTTATATAACTTATTGAACTGCTTTTGCATGGTATCTGCATCATATACGTATAAAGGAGATTCGAATTGTTCCGTCAAACTTAAAAGGTCAACCCCACCTAATTGATATTTACCATTTACTAATTCCATAATGTGCGAAATTAATTTTTTTATCTTAAACATAAAAATGCAATCTTGCAATAATTTTAATGAGCAGAATATTAGCGTTAGATTATGGTGAAAAAAGGACAGGGGTTGCTGTAACAGACCCTTTGCAAATGATAGCTTATCCATTGGATACTATCGATACTGTGAATATCATTGAATACCTGAAATCTTACTTTGCAAAGGAAAAAGTGGAAACAATTGTTTTGGGCGCTCCTATGAATATGGATGGTTCTGATACTGATGCCACTCTATTGGTGATTGAATTTGAAAAAAAACTAAATGAATCTTTCCCGGATTATCCTGTTGTTAAAATTGATGAACGCCTTACCAGCAGAATGGCGAAGCAGACTTTAATTGATGCAGGATATAAAAAAAAAGACAGAAGAAATAAAAAACTTGTAGATACAGTAGCCGCTGCCTTAATTTTGCAATCCTATTTAGCCGCCAAATGATTTTACCAATTTACGCTTATGGCTCTCCGGTACTGAGGAAGAAATGCCAAGAAATTAATGAAGACTACCCTAACTTAAAGGAATTGATTGAAAACATGTATGAAACAATGTATGAAAGTAATGGAATAGGGCTTGCCGCGCCGCAAATTGGTTTGCCCATTAGATTGTTTATTGTTGATGGGTCGCCAATAGAAGGTATTTTGCCAGCTCAATTCAAGCAGACATTTATCAATCCACAAATTTTAAATGAATGGGGCGATTCATGGAAATATGAAGAAGGATGTCTTAGTATCCCTACGATACGGGAGAATGTTAGCAGGAAGCCTGAATTGACAATACGCTTTATGGATGAAGAGTTTAAAACGCATGAAATTAGTTACTTAGGTATGGCAGCTAGGATTATACAGCATGAATATGACCATATCGAAGGCAAATTATTTGTAGATTATGTTACACCATTGAAACGCAATCTGCTTAAAGGCAAACTTCAAAACATCAGTTTGGGTAGGGTGGAGCATGATTATAAAATGCGTTTCCCATTAAAAAAATAAATTTGGTAAAATAATTTTTTATTTTAAATTTGCACCCAATTTAAGAAAATATTATAAAAATGAAAAAATTAATCATCGCTTCTTTTGTTGCAGCTTTATTTGCAGCTTGTAACAACACTCCGGCTGTTAATGAATCAGCCACTAAAGTAGCTACCCTTACTGTTTGGGTAGATTCAATGAAAAATGTTATTATGGCTGCTCCTACTCATGATTCAGCTTCATGGGCCGGTTACAATAATACCTTTAATGAAGTTGTTGCTTCTATTAAAGTAGAAGAATTAGATGAGACTGGTAAAACATCTTTAACAGCTGCTCAAACAAGTTGGGCTGAAGTTGGAACAATGTATACTGAAAAAATGAATATGGAAAAAGCGGCTATTGAAGCTGCCAAAGTGCCTGTTATTGACAGTGCTGCAATGAATGCAAAAATGCCAGAAGCAAAAAAGAAGTAATTTCTCATTAAATTTAAATATCTTTAAAAAAGTTGAGGTTTTTTTAACCTCAACTTTTTTTTTGTGCCGTATCACTCAGAATAATCCTATCTTTGCCCCATTATAAAAAAAAATGAATAAAATTTTAATCGCAGCATTAGCGGTTTCGGCTTTAGTAGCTTGTAATAATGCAGAAAAACATGACTTAGGTGCTCAGGTTGATGGTCTTCAACATTGGATTGATTCAGTTAAGTCAGCGAATTCAGTTTACGATTCAAGCACTTGGGTGGCTTTGGATGGACAGTATTCTGCAGCAAATGCTGAAATAAATACTGCCGAGCTTAAGGAAGAAGAAAAAACAAAATTAGAGGCATCCCAGAAATCATGGGAAGAGTACAAAGTTGTTTATGTAGCTAAAATCGATGAAACTAAGAAGCAGCAGTCAATGGCTGAATTTAATGAGGAAGCTAAAATTAGGGTTGCGAAAAATATCTTTGGTGAAGTTGCGATGATGAGCGCTATGGATTTCTCTTGGGTAAATGCAGCTAACATATTGAGTACTTATAATGGATTTTATGAAAAATTCAAAGCTAATCAATCAACGTATAATTCAGATGAATTAACTTATATCAAAGCTTTGTATGAAGCATTAGATCAAAGGAAAAATGAAGTTGAAAAAGATAAAGCATTTAAAACTTCTGATAACCTGAAAATAGCACAAACGAAAACCAAGTTTGCTATGCTGTTTGCATCAGAAAAAATAGATGCTAAATCAGAAGCTAAATAATTAGCTTAACAAAATAAATATATTTGAAAAGTTGAGATTTATTTCTCAACTTTTTTTTTGCATCAACTTTTTTCAGTACTTAAAAGCTATATACAATATTGTTTAATCGATTTTATGCAATATTGTTTAATTGTACTGAAAATATCCAATTGTAAATTGGTAAAACGCAACACTCTCCATCCAGATTGAACTATTAATTTCCTGAATTTTAGACTTGGCTACATGATGAATGAAATCTAGTTTTGATAGGATTAAGCTATTCAAATCAAGATAATAAAAAACTATAGGTAATTTAATAATTAATATTTAAATTTGCCGCCCCAACAAAGGAGGAAATAAAATTTGACAGAAGAACAATTAAACGAAGGCAACGCTACAACAACAGTTGAGGCCGCCGCAGAAACCCCAGAAACCCGCACCAAAAAAGAAACTGCTCCAGATGCGGGAGATTTCGATTGGAGCATGGACAACGCAGGTTTTGGTAACTACGACAAAAGCCAACGCAAAGAATTAGAGAATCTTTATTCAGGATCTTTAAAGAGTCTTACCGAAAATGAATTGGTAAGTGGTTATGTAGTTGCAATTTCGGAGCGTGAGATTGTTGTAAATGTGGGGTTTAAATCTGATGGAATCATTTCAAAAAATGAGTTTAAAGATTTAATAGATGTCAAAGTTGGCGATACAGTTGAAGTTTATGTTGAAAATACAGAAGACGAAAACGGCCAATTAATACTTTCTCGCAAACGCGCCATACAGGAAAAAGCATGGGAGCATATTCTGAAGGCGATGGAGCAAGGGACGGTTTTAACAGGTTTAGTTAAAAACAGGACCAAAGGTGGTCTCGTAGTAGATGTTATGGGAATAGATGCTTTCTTACCGGGTTCACAAATAGATGTGAAACCTATTAAGGATTACGATCAATACGTAGGTAAAGACATGGAATTCAAGATTGTGAAAGTAAATGAGGTTTTCAAGAACGTCGTTATTTCACACAAGGCCTTGATTGAGGATGATATCGAAGCACAGAAATCTGATATCCTTTCCAAATTGGAAAAAGGACAAGTTCTGGAAGGTATTGTCAAGAATATAGCACCATTTGGTGTGTTTGTTGATTTAGGTGGTATCGATGGCTTATTGCACATTACAGATATCTCTTGGGGTAGGATTAATCATCCGGAGGAAGTATTGAAACTAGACCAGAAAATCAATGTAGTTGTTTTAGAGTTTGATGACGAAAAGAAAAGAATTTCTTTAGGTATGAAACAATTAACAGAACATCCTTGGGATACTTTGGGTGAAAACATTAAGATTGGCGAAAAAATCACTGGAAGGGTGGTTACTGTTGCTGACTATGGTGCTTTCATTGAAATTAAACCGGGAGTAGAAGGTTTGGTACACGTATCTGAAATGAGTTGGAGCAGCCATTTAAGGAGTCCGCATGACTTCCTTAAGGCTGGAGATGATGTTGAAGCTGTAGTGCTTTCTTTGGATAAAGAAGAGCATAAAATGTCATTGGGCATTAAACAATTAACACCGGATCCATGGGCTTCTATCGTTGAAAAATATAAAGTGGGAAGCAAACACAATGGTACTGTTAAGAATCTAACAAGTTATGGGTTGTTCATAGAACTGGAAGAAGGCGTTGATGGCTTAATTCACGTTTCTGACTTATCATGGACCAAAAAGATAAAGCACCCATCAGAATTCATCAAGAAGGATGAAAAAATTGATGTGGTTGTATTGGAAGTGGATGCTGAAAACAGACGTCTTTCCTTGGGCCACAAACAATTGGAAGAAAATCCATGGGATACATTCGAAACGATCTTTAAACTGGGTTCTATCCACGAGGGTACGGTTACTTCCCAAAATGAAAAAGGTGCCAATGTTCAATTGCAATATGGAATTGAAGGTTTTGCACCTAAACGTCATTTAGTGAAAGAAAACGGGGGTAAAATTAAGGAAGATGAAGTGCTTAGTTTCGAAGTTATCGAATTTAGTAAAGAAAGCAAAAGCATCGTACTTTCTCATACCAATACTTGGAAAGCAGAAGATAGAGCTAAAAAAGCTGAAGAAACTTCTGGTGATAAGTCTGTAAAAGCAGGATTGAAATCCGGTAAAGCACCAAATAAATCTAATGATAAATCTTCATTGGGTGAATTGGATGCATTCAGTGATTTGAAAGCCATGTTTGACAATGCTGGTTCCAAAACTGCCCCTGATAGTAAACCTAAGGCTGAGAAGAAGGCAGAGGAGAAAGAAGCTGAAGTTGAAAAACAAGCAGAAGTTCAAAATGCAGAAGTTGTTGATACTAAGGAAGTAAAAGTAGCTAACGATAAAGGTGATGATCTTAAGAAAATTACAGGTGTTGGACCTGCATTCGAAAAAAGGTTAAACGCTTTAGGAATCAATACTTATAGTGACCTGATTTCATTAACTGACGAGAGAATTGCTGAATTGGAAACTCAGGACAGTATGACCAGCCTAGAGCAGTGGCATGCATGGATTGAGGAAGCAAAAACCATTTAATTAAAAATTAAAAATTAAAAATTAATAAAAAGGATAGTCAATTTGACTATCCTTTTTTTATTTACGGTTATTAATAAAGCCTAACTTATAGTGAATCCAGAATGATTGAATCCTGTGTAGGATTGGAAGGCTGGATTGGGCGTATGCCAGCTTGCGAAATTTTAACAGAGGTCATATTGAGCGAACCTGCTACTAACTTGTCATTGAAGAAGGTTACCTCATCTTTATCATCTTGCAAAGCTAAACTATAGAGTAAGGGTATATAATGGTCAGGCGTAGGGATGGCCAACAAGGCAGATGCACCTATTTTCTCATATTCTATAAGCGCCTTGTGATTTTTGTCCGTAATATGCTGCTTAAAAGTAGTATTCATTTCAATTGCCCAATCGTAGCCATAATCAGGCACATTCATTTTATCCCAGGCTACCATACCCAAGTTATGCACCATATTGCCACTGCCGATAATCAAAACACCTTTTTTTCGCAATAAGGCCAGTTCCTTTGCCAAATCATAGTGGTATTGCATTGGTTGGTTATAATCAATACTCAATTGCAAAACAGGAATATTGGCCAAAGGGTACATGTGTTTGACTACCGACCAAGTACCGTGATCCAAGCCCCAATCATGGTCTAGTACAACATTAGTTTTTTTTATGAACTTAGCTGTTTCAGCTGCCAGATCAGGTTGTCCCGGGGCAGGATATTGAACATTGAACAAGGCTTGCGGGAATCCTCCAAAATCATGGATTGTTTTTGGGTTGTTCATGGCCGTAATTTTGGTTCCTTTGGTAAGCCAGTGCGCTGAAATACACAATACCGCTTTGGGAATAGATATTTCCTTGCCCATTTCAGCCCATCTCCTGCTGAATTCATTGTCCTCAATTCCATTCATTGGCGAACCGTGGCCAATGAACAATACTGGCATTTTTTCATCCTGCTCTTCTAGCAGGTCTGTAATTTTATTGAATGAACCTAAAGTAATCATACCTGTTGTGCCTGCTATTATTTTTAAAAATTGTTTGCGTTCCATTAGAAAAATTAATTTTCATAACCTGAATGCAAAGATTGGTATTCTATGGTGAATTTTAATTAACCTGGGTTAAGATTTTATTGATTGCGGCACTCATGCTGCATTATTTCTATTGTTGTACTACAAACAAAGTATTTTAACTTATCACATTTTTGCATTAATTCGTAAAAGTTTTGAATAGATATGCAATAAAATTTACACAATCATTATGAAAAAAATCTACATACTAACCCTTGTATTTTTACCTTATTTTATATTTGGTGCGAAAATACATTACGTCGATTATAAAGCTGCCGGCACTAATAATGGAACCGCTTGGGCTAATGCATTCACTAATCTGCAGAGTGCATTTGATATAGCCATTGCAGGCGACCAAATATGGGTTA
>JBBQIF010000126.1:0-7620 GCA_038324665.1 Bacteroidia bacterium | reverse complement strand
CCTTGTATTTGATAATGGAAAAAAGGGCATTAAATTAAGTGGCTTGTTGCCTGAGGTTATTGACCTTGAGCAGGATTCGATCGACATTTGTATGATTCATGATGAAAATGACAAGACCAAGGCTTTTATCCTGACCCAATTTTTTGAAAATCATTTGTTACCGCGACCTTTTGGGGTTATTTATTCAGAAAATAAAAAAGGAACATTGGAACAGGGTATGAATGACCAACTTAACGCAGTTGAGATAAAAGATAAAAAGGTGGCTTTCAATGATTTATTGAAGACTAAAGCCTTTTGGGAAGTGAAATAATAAAACAATTGGCATGATTTATGTAAAACATTAACTATGCTAAAGACAATCACATTTTCACTGGTTTCCATTATTTCAACTTTCTCCTATGCGGGTAATGGTGATAAGATTGCCAATGCCTTGCAAAGTGGTAATACCTCTGAATTAGCAATGATGTTCAATTCAAGTATTGAATTGGTAATGCCTTCTACTTCTAATGTATATGCGAAAGAACAGGCAAAGATAGTATTGGATAATTTCTTTAAGGTAAATACCCCTTCAAAAGCCACTTTAAGCCATGAAACAAATGGAAGCCAATCAGCGATGTTGATCTTCGATTTGGTGACAAAAAACGGCAATTTCAGGGTAACCATTGTAGCAAACACGGCTAATGGCGGCTTTGTAATCAATGAGTTCAAAATCCAATAGGTTTAAAGCCAAAATTCATTTTTCATTATACTATTCCCTTTAACGACTAACTTATTATAAATTTGCACACGGATTATGTCGCAAATTTTTAAGGATATCAGCAATGACCCGTTGGTGATTGCTATTATTAAACAGGCCCTGGAGGAAGATATTGGAAATGGCGATCACTCTTCGCTTTCCTGTATTTCGCCAGATAGAATTGCCACTGCAAAACTGATTTTTAAAGATATTGGGGTGGTGGCAGGTTTAAATATTGCCTGTACCATCCTCAAAATGAATGATGATAAATGCAAGATTATTTCTTTTAAAAAGGACGGAGATATCATCAAATCAGGGGATATAGGATTTGAGGTAACCGGAAATGCCCATGCCCTACTTAAAAGTGAACGGTTGCTACTAAATATTATTCAGCGTTTAAGCGGAATAGCGACACTAGCTCATGTTGCCAGCGATAAAATAAAAAAATATCACACAAAGGTTTTGGATACAAGGAAAACAACACCCAACCTAAGAGTATTAGAAAAATGGGCTGTGACTGTAGGTGGAGGATATAACCATAGGCAAGGTTTGTTCGATATGATTATGTTAAAAGATAACCATGTAGATGTTGCAGGTGGGGTTATTCCAGCCGTTCAAAAAGCTAAGGAATACCTTGAAAGGAACAACATGCAATTAGATATTGAAATTGAAACGAGGAACCTTGATGAAGTAAGACAGGCATTGACACAATTGCCCTTCAAAAGGATAATGTTGGACAATTTCACGCCCAGTAAGGTGAAGGAAGCCGTTTATTTAATTAACAACCAATGCGAAACAGAAGCATCCGGTGGCATTACACTTGAAAATATAGTGGATTATGCGGCTGCCGGCGTTGATTTTATTTCATTGGGCATGCTCACCCACTCTGTAAAAAGTTTAGATATCAGTTTTAAAATCAAATTATAATACCCGCTTTATTAATAAACATTTGTAAATACGCCTTTATTATTGTTAACTTTGTATTATGTTTAAAAATATTACTTTAGTTTTTTTATGTGCTTTTTGTATTGGTTTTACTGTAAAAGCACAAACCACCATTGATGAGGATACCCTTTTTGCTGATGGCTATGTTGGTGCCTCAAACAGTGATTATATCGACTTATCAGCGCATACAAAAATCAGAAATACCTCATCTGAGCCTGACACTTTTGTTTGGACAAGAATTGTAGAAACCCTACCTACAACTAATTGGACATCTGCGGTTTGTGATATCATACTTTGCCATGGTGTAACCACTAGTACTGCAGAATTTATAATGCCGCCAAATATTGTAAAAGAGCTTTCTTTTCACTTTTACCCTAAGGTTGATAAAGGCGTGGGTCATATGGTTGTTCGTTTTGCAAAAAAATCCAACCCAACAATTTATACAGATGTTTATATTAATTGTCAAGCTTATGGATTGGGAGTGCACTCCATTTATAATTCAACTTTGAAGATATTCCCTAACCCTGCAGTAAATTCCATTACTGTTTCAAATGATAAAATAAAAGAAGGTACTTATGAAATATTTAACCTTTTAGGGGAAACCGTATTAGCTGATTCCTTTATCGGTTCTCAAGAAATTAATGTTTCCACCTTATCAAAAGGCATTTATTTTATCACCGTTAAGGGTGCAAACTCAACTGCTACCAATAAATTGGTTATTGAATAAGTTATTATTTAGGTTTTTTTAATCAATATTAAATCCTGCTGTAATCACCAGATTGGTGGTTCTCACATTGTTTGTAGCAACAGGGTATTTGCCATTTTTTAAATCGTAAGGAACATAGTAATCTGTATAACCGCTATTAACATAGGCTATGTCAATAGAATAATCTTCTGTTTTGATACCAAACCCTAAAGTATATACATTATTGACTAAAATCATTAGATTAGGTACTACAGCACTCTTATACGGACTTGGGTAACGGGCATATCCAACCCGATATCTAAACTTATCCTGGATAATTTCAGCACCCATCCTTAAATTTAAAACGCTATTGTAATTTTTTGCAATCCTTTTGTTTTCAGGTATAAAGCTATAATCTTTAGCCGATAAACTGGCTCCAGCATAACTAACATATTCCAAGTCAACTGATATAAAGCCTATTTCTTTATTAATCATCACAAAACTCATAACTTGCCTGGCAGGTGTTGTAATCTTGTATTTGTATACTGCTGATCCTGTTGTAGCGATGGTATCATTCCTTGGGCTCCCATTAAAATCCTTTGCCCCATAATCAAATTTGGCATCAAGCGTATATTGATAGGAATCAGTTAAATTGTATATGGTTGGTGAATGGAAGGAGTAGCCAAATCGAAAAAATTCACTTGGCGAAACAATGAACCCTAATTTAGCATTGAATCCACTGCCGGTAGTTCTTAAATACTGATCTAGGGTAAGGCTTTTAATGTCCTTCGCGTTCCCTTTTTTTAGATCTGTTTCAATAAAACTATTGTCCTCAATATATCTTACTTTTTTAAACCCGATTGATATGCCTCCCTGGATAATATGCCTATAGTTAGCTGCGAAAGAAATATTATAATCATTAATAGCTCCCCTGCTGCGATTAGTAGCAGACTGGTTGGAGTTGAACCCTTTTCTTCCAGAGGTGTCGTAAGCGGACTTATACACCGGTGTTGAATCATTTTCAGGATCGATCGCAGCAGTATTCCATGCCAGTAGTTCCAAACTATTAGTAAACATCTTGGAGGGCTTGACACCTGCATTATTTGCTCGCTCAGCCCAGTTCTGTGTGATACTATTAGATGTATTAATGCCATCTGCGAAGGTGCGCTTGTGAAAATTATTAAGTCGGTTAACATTTAAACCAAAAACAAAATTGACAAAGCCCTTCGGTTTTTTTTCATTATAATCCTCTCCTGGAATATTTACTATTAAGCCAAGGTTCGGAAGATTGAAATTGAATTTATTGTCTGTTAATTCATTGCCTAAATAAGTCGTTTTATTCTTGGCATTATAAAAAGCTGTACTTAAGTATAGTTTGCTCGATCTGAATTTTGCCAGACCGGCTGGATTGATATTTGCGCAACTTGGATCTGCACCAACTGCACCAAATGCGCCACCTACGGCAAATGAACGCGCTGTACTGCCCAAGTTTTCCTGTGAATACCTTATGGCATCTACCTCGTTCTGTGCCAAAATAGAAGCAGTAAAAACAAAAATAATAACTGAAAACAGAAGGTATTTCATTAATAAACTTACAATTATTAATTATTACCTTCTCCTGTTACTGCCGCCAGAGTTACCGGAAGTTCCCCTACCTGTACCACTAGAACCGGAAGAACCGCTTGAACCGCCACTACCTGAATTCCACCAGCCACTGCCATTGTATTTACCAGAGTTATTATTGTTCTGGTTTTGCGTATTGGTCGATGGCTGAGAATTTGACTGGTTGCTATTGCTGCTGGTTGTTCCTGTCCTCCTACCATAATTTGTATTCGTTTGAGGGCTGGAATAATTATTATTGTTCGAGTACTGGTTGTAATTGTTATAACCGTTGCCATACCCGCGATAATTATTGTACCCATATGGGTTATAACTAAACATATATGGGTTGTAAATATACCTTGGATAATAACTGCACATCCATCCTCCGCCCCAACCATAAGAATAAAAAGGGTCATTATAGGGCATGTTATAGCCGTAATATGGTGAAAAAGGGCTGCTGAATCCGCTCATTGAACCATACCTCATACCAATACTCCAGCCTGTATAAGGATTGTACATCATGGTAGGTACTAAAACCGGTTGGTAATTGCAATAATTATAGCGGTTGGTTGAGCTAAAATTCCTGAAACGGTTAGAATAACTACTTGTATAATTTCCTGCATTGCTTTGTTTATTAATGCTGCTGCCATTCACATTACTTTTGTTATCCATTTCATATTGAGAAACAGCTTCCACTTTTATCCTTGTGTCGGACGAAGTAAAATATACTTCATCTGTCCTGCCAGTAATATTGGATTTTTGTCTTTGGTTTACGCAAGACCCCATGGATATTAAAACGATTGATAAAAATATTATTTGTTTCATTTCAAGGATTGTTTGGGTGCATTGATATTTAGTAAATACCTTTGCAGATGTAAAGGTACAAAAAATATTCCAAAGTGAAAATATGGCGTTTGAAAAAATAAAAAGGAGCGAAAACTATAGTGAGTGGTATAATAATCTCGTAAAAGATGCTGATTTGGCAGAACATGCGGCAGTTAAAGGTTGTATGATCATTAAACCTTATGGTTATGCCATCTGGGAAAAAATGCAACAACAATTAGACAAAATGTTTAAGGAAACTGGGCATTCAAATGCTTATTTTCCGCTATTAATTCCTAAATCATTTTTTGAAAAGGAAGAAAAGAATGCTGCTGGCTTTGCCAAGGAATGTGCCGTTGTTACGCATTATCGTTTAAAAGTAGATGAAAACAGGAAGATTATTGTGGACCCTGAGGCGAAATTGGAGGAGGAGCTCATTATCCGCCCTACAAGCGAGGCTATTATCTGGAATACCTACAAAAGCTGGATACAAAGCTATAGGGATTTGCCAATTCTATTGAATCAATGGGCCAATGTCATGCGGTGGGAAATGAGAACACGTTTGTTCCTGCGCACATCTGAATTCCTTTGGCAAGAAGGGCACACCGCCCATGCAACCTCCGAAGAAGCTTTAATTGAAACTAAGCAGATGTTGAATATTTACGCAGAATTTGCTGAAACATTTTTAGGAGTGCCGGTAATAAGGGGGGTCAAAACACCTAATGAAACTTTCGCTGGGGCGGTTGAAACTTATTGCATAGAAGGGTTAATGCAGGATGGTAAAGCACTACAAATGGGCACTTCACACTTCCTAGGTCAGAATTTTGCAAAAGCATTTGATGTAAAGTTCCAGACCAAAGAGGGGAAACTTGAATATGTGTGGGCAACAAGTTGGGGCGTTTCCACCCGCCTGATGGGTGCCTTGATAATGGCACATAGCGATGATGAAGGCCTTGTACTTCCACCAAATTTAGCTCCGCATCAGATCGTCATAGTACCTATTTACAGGACAGTTGAAGAAAAAGAAAACGTAGAGACTGCCGCAAAAGAAATCAAGAAGAAACTAGAGTCCAATAATATATCTGTGAAATTTGATAACCGCGATACCCACAAACCTGGTTACAAGTTTGCCGAATGGGAATTGAAAGGTGTGCCCCTGCGTATTGGTATTGGTCCGCGAGATATTCAAAACGGCACTGTCGAGCTGGCTAGGAGAGATACTAAAGAAAAATCGATTGCGAGTATAGATGGGATTGAACAAGTCGTTAAAAACTTGTTGGACGAAATTCAGACTTCAATTTTCAATCGTGCAAAAATTTTTAGGGATGAAAATATCCGAAAAGTTGAAACCTGGGAAGATTTCCAAAAAGTTTTGGAGGAAAAGGGAGGTTTTATATCCGCTCATTGGGATGGTACAAGTGAGACGGAAGAAAAAATAAAACAATTGACAAAAGCCACGATTCGTTGTATTCCTATAGATAATCCTAAGGAAGCTGGCAAATGTATTTTAACCGGCGAAAATTCTTCGCAAAGGGTATTATTTGCGAAAGCATATTAAACTCTGTTAATTTTTAGAATTTTTATTGGGAACTAATTTGAGATTAGAATTATTCTTATTTTAAAATGAAAGATTAGAATTGATTCAAGAATCTAAGGTCATTCTCGAACATCTGTCGTATATCCTTTATACCATATTTTAACATTGTAATCCTATCTATACCCATACCAAATGCAAAGCCTGAGTATTTTTCAGGGTCAATTTTACAGTTAATTAGAACATTGGGATCCACCATGCCACAGCCCAGTATTTCCAACCAACCTGTTCCTTTAGTAAGCCTATAATCCTGTTCTGTATCGGTGCCTAAGTAAATATCCATTTCGGCACTTGGTTCTGTGAAGGGAAAATAAGAAGGTCTGAATCTTATTTCGCGCTCACCAAAAAATTGTGAAACAAAATAATAAAGCGTTTGCTTCAAATCTGCAAAACTCACAGATTCGTCAATATACAAACCTTCCACCTGATGGAAAAAGCAGTTGGAACGGGCTGAAACGGCCTCATTCCTGTATACTCTACCCGGCATCAATGCGCGTATTGGTGGTTTGGTGGTTTCCATTAATCTCACTTGTACACTACTAGTATGTGTCCTTAATGCATATTTTTCTTCCCTATTATTATCAATAAAAAACGTGTCCTGCATATCCCTTGCTGGATGGTTTTCTGGAAAATTAAGTGCAGAGAAATTATGCCAATCATCTTCTATTTCTGGTCCTTTGGCAACGGTAAAACCAATGGATTCAAAAATTTCCAATATTTCATTCTTAACATTTGTAATTGGATGTGAACTCCCTATTTTATTAGCGTTAACAGGCAACGTTAAGTCTTCAACCTCATCAGGTTTTTTGGCAGACAATGAAAATTTCTCTTTCGCATCATTGAATTTATCCTCAATTTCCTGTCGTACAGAATTTAATTGCTGGCCGATATATTTCTTTTCCGCTCCTGCAATTAATTTAAAAGCGTCAAATAACTCCGTCAATTCACCTTTTTTTGAAAGAAATTTTAAACGATAGTTTTCTAACGTTTCGGTATTATGGATTTCAAAAGCTTTTATCTTTTCTTTTAAATGATTTATCTTTTCAATCATGTTGCAAAAGTATTTTAAATTTTAGGAATTCAAACATCTGTTTTATGCTCCCAATATTGTATTATATTATTTTAAATAAATATATAGTAATGATACAAGGCTGTTGATATCGTGGTAACTCATAAAGAAACAACTTTTTTATTACTAACTTTTTTATTGTCACAATGTTATATACTTTTTGAGTA
>JBBQIF010000125.1:0-7667 GCA_038324665.1 Bacteroidia bacterium | reverse complement strand
GATAAACTCAGTGTGACCGTGCTTTCGATAAACTCAGAGTGACTGACCCTATATTCAAATTAGTTCATCAAAACAATGTGTATTCTTAATTATCACATCATCACATCATCAAATTACCAAATTAAGGCATATTTTTGCACCCATTCTTACAATTCATGCCGAAAATAGATTTTAATAATACTACCATTGCTTTTTCTCACAAAACTAGTAGTGACCTTAAAAAAGCCTGGTGGTTATTCAATAGTTTCAAATACCCATTCTTTGTCAATTATGGACCTAAATTGGCAGGGTTCGCATTTTCACTCCACTTACCGATAAAAGGCATGATAAAGCAAACAATTTTCGCACAGTTTTGTGGCGGAGAGGCCATAGAGGAATGCACAACAACAATTGATGACCTCAAAAAATCCAATATTGGCACCATTCTGGATTATTCTGTTGAGGGAGAAGAAAATGAAAGTGTTTTCGAAGCCACCTGCAATGAAATAATTGCCACTATCCATAAAGCCGAAGGCAATCCTTCCATACCATTTACTGTATTTAAAACAACAGGAATTGGCCGTTTTGACCTGATGGCCAGAGTGAATTCTAAAATTGCATTAAATAATCTTGAAGAAGAAGAATTCAAACGCATGAAGGGCCGATTTGAAAGGATTTGTAAGACAGCCTTTGAAAAAGATGTACGGGTATTTGTAGATGCGGAAGAAACGTGGATACAGGATACTATCGATAACATTGCTTATGAAATGATGTCGAAATACAACAAAGAAAAGGCCATTGTTTATAATACCATTCAATGTTACAGGAAGGATAGGATTAAACATACGAAAGATGTTATTAAAAGACTGGATTGTAAGATAGGATTTAAATTAGTGCGTGGAGCTTATATGGAAAAAGAGCGGAAAAGAGCGCTGGATAGAGGGTTCTTAAGTCCTATACAACCTACCAAAGAATTAACTGATAAAGAATTCGATGAAGTTTTAAACATTTGTATTCAAAATATCGAGAAAGTATCTGTGTGTGCCGGTACTCATAATGAGGAAAGTTCGCAATTATTGGTGGATATAATGGAAGAAAAAGGGCTGAGCAATAACGACGAGCGGATTTGGTTTGCACAACTTTTAGGCATGAGCGACCATATCAGTTATAATCTTGCCAATGCCGGGTATAATGTGGCTAAATATGTACCTTATGGTCCTGTTAAAGCCGTATTGCCTTATCTTAGCAGACGGGCTCAAGAAAATAGTTCAGTAAAGGGACAGGTAGGCAGGGAGCTCAACCTGATTACAGAAGAACTGAAGCGCAGGGGTAAAAAATAATTACTTGCATACAACTTTCTTCTAATTTTAGGTATCTTTGTTTATTATAAGCCCTTAAAATGAAGAATTATACCATTCTCCCACTATTTCTCTTTTTGATGTTCTTTAACTCAAAGCTTTATTCCGCCGAGATAATTGGGGGGAGTTTGCGTTATGAAGCCCTGGGCAATCAGCAGTATAAAATTATTGGTGTAGTAAACAGGAACTGTGGAGGTACAAGTTTAGCTATACCTGTTTTTAAAGTTTATTCAGGGTCAACTTCTTTTAATCTTGCTGCCTCAAGAACCTCTATCAAGGACATAACTTATTATTGTAAAACTGATACGTCGCACTGTAATCCGCAAAATGCAAGTAGCGCAGAAGGTGTGGAACAGCATACATTCGAAGCGACTATCGATTTTAGCAATGCACCTTATAATGCCTTTTATAATAGTGGAACTTGCGAGGTGTTCTTTTCTATGGGAAATTGTTGTAGGAGTTCTCAAACGACCAATATAACAACCAATGATTTTTATGTAGAAGCCATGTTGAATTTATGTGTATTAGGTAATTCACTTGCAAATTCAAATTCGGGAATTGTGCCGGTTTCTTATATTGAAATGTGTTGCAATCTACCTGTCTTTAAAAGTTTCTATAATAAAGATGTTGATGGCGATTCCTTGAATTTTGAAATCGTTACCCCAAAAAAGAACAAGGATAGTTTTGAAAGATTCCTGGGGCAGTTTACCATTGCTAATCCTATGACACCATTCTGTCTTCCTCAAGGTACTATCGATTGCGCGCCATTGCCAAATGCAAAACCTCCTCGTGGCGTTACTTTGTATAATGAAACAGGCGATTTTATTTTAACACCTTCTAAATGTGATGAAAAGGCAATATTGAATATACGCACGTCAGAATATAGAAACATTAATGGTTCAATGACATTGGTAGGCTATTATACAAATGAAGTTTTTGTTAAAGTTAGGGTTTGTTCAGGAAATAATCCTCCTACTATAACTACAACAGATAAATGGAGTATTTGCGAAGGCAGTAAATTATGCTTTACGATTCAATCAAAGGATACAAGGAGTATTAATCAAACTACCGATGACACGACTCATATTTCATGGAATCGTGGGATTCCGGATGCAACCTTTACCATCATAGACTCTTCTGCAAGGGAGAAATCAGCTCAATTTTGCTGGCAAACCAAAATTGGGGACTCAAGAAGTTTAGCTTATCAATTCATCGTTAATGCTACTGATAGTGTTTGCGGATTTCCTTCGGATATTTCCAAAGCATTTTTTGTAAATGTAAAGCCTAAGGCCAAAGCAATTACACAATATCAAAAATGGGCCGGCAATAAATTGGTGTTCGAAGCTTTGCCATTTGGCAAAGGGCTAATGAATTTTGATTGGTCAATTAAAGACAGTTTCAATACAGGGTTGCCAATATACAGGTCATTCTTGAAAAGAGATTCATTTGTGTTTAAGGATACAGGTAAATACTATATCACCTTTATTATCAACAATCTTCCTTTAAATTGTCCAACTGTATATATTGATACAGTTTATATAGATGGCTCTGTTACTACTTCAGTTGGCAATATAATTGTAGAGAGACTAAAGATATACCCCAATCCAACCAATGGTCTTATCACTATCGATTTACCAAAAAATCAAAATTGGTTGGAGCTGAAATTAATGAACAATATCGGACAAGTGGTTTATACTGGTGCGGTTACTTCGACTTTTGATATGGCAAAATATGCAGTCGGTATTTATACCTTAGAAATATTGAGTTCTGAAAAGAATTATTATGTTTCAATTGTTAAGGAATAAATATTGAAATTTTTTCAATAAAGTTAATTTCAGATAATCTCCTTTCAACAAATTCAGTTTTCATTTGTTTAAGGATATAATGAATTCAAAAACCCCTTCCATTTCTACCCTAGGCGAACTTAAGAAAAGCGGTTGGAAAAGCAGGACCGTTAAACAGGAAATGCGCGAAAATTTGGTGACCCGCTTACAAACAGGAAGTAGTATTTTTAGTGAAATAAAGGGGTACGACCAAACGGTGTTGCCTCAATTGCAAACGGCGATATTATCCAAACACAATTTTATTTTATTGGGATTAAGAGGTCAGGCCAAAACAAGGATAGCTCGACTTTGTATCAAGCTTTTAGATGAATGGATGCCAATAGTAAAGGGCAGTGAGATAATGGACGATCCCTATAATCCATTGTCAAAATTTGCAAATGATTTACTTACTGAACTAGGCGATAATACGCCGATAGAATGGGTGAATAAAAGTACTCGATTCACCGAAAAACTGGCAACTCCAGATGTGTCTGTTGCCGATTTAATAGGCGATGTAGATCCTATAAAAGCAGCTACTCAAAAACTTACTTATGCAGATGAAAGAGTGATTCATTTTGGGCTGGTGCCGCGAAGCAACCGATGTCTTTTTGTTATAAATGAACTGCCGGATTTACAACCACGTATTCAAGTGGCGCTATTCAATATTTTACAGGAAGGCGATATACAAATAAGAGGATTCAAATTGAGACTGCCAGTGGATGTGCAGTTTATTTTTACCGCTAATCCCGAAGATTATACCAACAGAGGAAGCATTGTTACGCCATTGAAGGATAGGATTGGTAGCCAGATTCTGACCCATTATCCAAAAACAATGGAATTGGGAAAATCTATTACACTTCAGGAGGCCAGAATGTCTCCAGAGCAAAAGGAAATGGTGACAGTGCCAGACCTTTTGTTAAATCTGATAGAGCAGGTCGCCATTGAAGCGCGCGAAAGCGAACTGATTGATAAAAAAAGTGGCGTGTCTGCACGTTTGACAATTTCCGCATTAGAGAATCTTTACAGCACTGCCGAAAGGCGGGCACTTATCAATGGTGATGATGCCACTGTATCAAGAATCAATGACCTTTACAGTATTATTCAATCAATAACCGGTAAAGTGGAATTGGTGTATGAAGGCGAATTGGAAGGAGTAGCCAATGTGGCCAATACATTAATAGGCAAAGCAATTCGCAATTTGTTTACCAAAACATTCACCGATCCGGTAAAAGCTAAGAAAGCGAAAAAGGGGAACCCTTATCAAGCCATTTTGGACTGGTTTGCGGAAGGCAATATGCTAGACATAAAGGCAGATTACAGCAATAAACAATATACAGAGGCACTTGCTTCAGTCAATGGATTGAAAGACATGGTAAAAGCCGCTATAAAGACAAGCGACAGCAGAGAATTGCAATTTTATATGGAGTTTGTATTATTTGGCTTGGTAGAATTCTCTCAGATCTCCAAGCACAATACAGAAAACGGTCTTCAGTTAAAGGATACCTTAAGTGGTATGTTCAATGTGATGAGGGATGGAGAAGTGGATGAGGGCGGGTATTATGAGGAGAGGTAGTCCCCCTCCTAGCCTCCCAAAGGGGAGGGATTGATTCGAAATAGTGCATTGTAAATATATAGGCCGGGGACGTTATGCATTAAGTATAGTTCTTGGGTCATTCTGAAAAATTTGCCCGGTTTTAGCAAATTTATTAATAATCTTTTTAGCCGATTACTTCCATACTCGATTGTTACCACATAAAAATTTTGGCCGAATACGCTCAGTCTGTTAAATCACATTTGTCAGTATTATGGTTTGTTCCTCATTCTGCAATTAGAAAATATTCATACCTTCGCCTTTCAATAATAACATGGGTACCATACTTTCCGAAACCACAGAAACGATCAATCAACTCTCCGCCCACCAGGTGGGTAATAAGAATAATGGTGAAGATATTTTTGCTTCCCGCGCGCCCATTGACATGAGCGATGTACGCTTGCAGGAGTTATTGCTCAAGTATTTTTTGAGTCCGTTTACATCGCAGGAGTATTATAATTTCACTTTTACGAATCTTGATTTTAAACTTAACCCTTTGTACATATATGCCACACAGATATTTGAAGGTACCGGCGATTTTCACCTCAATACCATCAATATTGCCAAACATTTATATGAGGTTTCTAACCATCCACTTATTAAGTCGGGCGATTTATTTATTGCACATTTTAGTAATCTTTTTATTGGTGGCGATACTGTGGATGCCATTGGTATTTTTAAATCTGAAAACCGTCAGGCATTTATTAAAGTGGACCAGAAAAAAAGTCAATTTGTGCTGGAGTATGAAGATGGGATTAACATAGAAAAATTAGACAAAGGTTGCCTTATCTTGAACATTGAGAAGGAAGCAGGTTACAAGGTCTGCATTGTTGATAGGTCTAACAAATCCGGTGAGGCTCAATTCTGGAAGGATAGCTTCCTGATGTTGAAAACACGCAGCGATGATTACCACCAGACCAAAGACTTTTTGAACATTGCCAAGAATTATGTAACCAAACAATATGCAGAAGATTTTGAAGCCAATAAGACTGACCAGATAGAGATTTTGAACCGCTCCATGGAGTACTTCAAGAACCATGATAATTTTGAAAAAAAAGAATTTGAGGCGGAGGTGTTCCAGCATCCCGAAGTGATTAAATCATTTCAGAAATTTGATGAAGTTTACAGGGGTGATAATGATATCAACCTGGCAGATACTTTTGAAATATCCGATCAGGCAGTTAAAAAGCAAGCCCGAATTTTTAAAAGTGTTTTGAAACTAGATAAGAATTTCCATATTTACATTCATGGCAACAAAGAAATGATAGAACATGGCGTAGAGCCTGATGGCAGAAAATATTATAAGATATATTATAAAAATGAAGCTTAAGTTTATATTGACATTTATGGTCACTTGTACTGTCTTACATTATGCAAATGCGCAGGAAACCGATTACATGAAAATGCGTGAAAAGATAGCAGTATTAGGCTGCGGTGATTTTGACACTGCAACACTTTTTAACGCCCATCGGAAATTGATAAAAGTAGATACTAACTCAATCACAGCCAACAAAAATCAGTATTTCAAAGACCTTGCATGGAGTAATTATAACCTCGCCGCTCATGTTAAAGATAGCATGCTCATGGAGAACGCTATTTTTAACTGGAGGAGGGCCTGGCAAATGGACAATAAGGATTTTTTGTCGTTGTGGAATCTGTGCAATGCTTTGGCATTTAATAAACATTGCATAGAACTCGACAGTCTTGTTCCCAAACTGGTTAAGATCATTCCGCGCAGGAACAGGAAAGGTTTTGATACAGAGGAGTTGCTTCAATCTTGTCATTTGCAAGGTTGGTGGTTTAAGGTCTAAATACTCCCAAGCCTGAAGGGCTTGAACATGCATAACCACCGATGCAATCGGTTGTTATGAAAATAGCAGCGACAATACAACCCTGAAGGGGTTGAACAAAAAAATAAAACAAATTAAAAATATGAGCACATACACACAGATCCTTTATCAAATTGTATTCAGCACAAAGAATAGGGAACCATCCCTTTATCCTAACAACAGGGAAGCTTTGTTCAGGAATATCACTGCTATCCTGAAAAATAAAAACTGTAATGCTTATCGCATCAATGGTGTTGAAGATCATCTGCACATTGTGACGCATATTCACCCGACTGTATCACTTTCGTCACTTGTTAAAGATATCAAACTAGGCAGCACGGACTGTATAAAAAGAGATGGTCTATTTCCACAATTCACCGGTTGGCAAGACGGGTATGGTGCATTTACTTATTCAATCAAGGAAAGGGATAGACTTATCGAGTATGTTAAAAACCAGGAGACTCACCATAAAGTAGTTACTTTCAAGGAAGAATATATTGAGCTATTAAATGAAAATGGTATTGAGTTTGATGAAAGGTTTTTGTTGTAAATTAAATGAGATAATTATGTTCAACCCCTTCAGGGTTGGTAAATGCATTTTAGCATCTATACCATTGGTTCCACCAATGGTTATGCGTGTTCAAGCCCTTCAGGCTTGGGATACCATTCCCTTTTTTTATTAAGATTTATTTGCGTCAAAACATCAAGATTGATGGGCTTAAACTCTTATAGCCACCGTTGAAATCGGTTGATATAAGTTAACAATAGCAGTACAGCTCAGAATGGGAAGAATATACATTATAAGTGGTGTAATCGAATCAAATTTACCCAAAGGCAAGCCTGAAGGGCTTGAACACGAATAACCACCGATGAAATCGGTGGTTGAAAAATAGCAATGTCAACACAACCCTGAAGGGGGTGAACATGCATAACCACCGATGCAATCGGTGGAAAGAAGAATGAAAATCTGAATACAATCCTGAAGGGGAAAAATATTCAATCGAAGTTGTCAATAAAATCAAATTTACCTAGAATCAACCCTGAAGGGGTTGAACATGCATAACCACCGATGCAATCGGTGGAAAGA
>JBBQIF010000124.1:0-7669 GCA_038324665.1 Bacteroidia bacterium | reverse complement strand
CATTGGCCTTAAAAGGATGCGCTGAAATAATAGAGGAGTTAGTAGTTGAATATGACTACATCCTATTGCCCTTAGGCACTGGCACAACTATGGAAGGCTTGTTGCAAGGGATGATTAACAAAAACTTAAAAACAAAAATACTGGGGTTCAGCTCGCTTAAAAACAACTTTGACCTGGACAAAAGGATGAATAAATATAATGTCGATCATTGGCATATTTTCCATGATTATCATAGAGGGAAATACGGTAAATCTGATGATGAATTAACAACCTTTATTATGGATTTTAATATTAAAACAGGTGTGCCGCTAGAAACTGTTTATACTGGCAAAATGATGATGGGTTTTGTTGATTTGGTTCAACAAAATTATTTCAAACCGGACGATAAAATTTTAATTATACACACGGGTGGTTTGTTAAACGTGTGATATTCGTAAAGACGCAATGCATTGCGTCTTTACGATGTCAATGCCAACAATCGGTGCAATTCTACACGTGTATTATCCTCCTGAAATTTACCACAATATTCTGCTGTAGTTGTATGGCTGCTATCGTCTCTTATGCCCCTGCTGGCTACACATAAATGTTTCGCATTAATTATTACCGCCACATCATCCGTTTTTAAAATCTCTTTAAGTTCATTAACTATTTGCATGGTCATTCTTTCCTGCACCTGAGGGCGTTTGGAAAAATAGTCCACTATGCGGTTGAGTTTCGATAAGCCAATCACTTTTCCATTGGGGATATAGGCTATATGGGCCTTGCCAAAAAATGGAACAAAATGATGCTCACAATTCGTATAAAAATTAATATCCTTTTCTATCAACATTTCTGAATATTTAAACTTATTCTTGAAATGAGAAGTTACAGGTTTATTCTCGGGCTTTAATCCCCAGAACATTTCATTTACATACATATTAGCCACCCGCCTTGGGGTTCCTTTCAGGCTGTCATCTGCCATATCAAGACCAAGGGTTTCCATGATGTTCATAAAATGCCCTTGGATGATCTCAATTTTCTCATCATCCGATAATTTAAATGCATCACTCCGCATAGGTGTGTCAATATTGAACATGCCGTGGTCGTGGTCAGTATCATCTGTTATATGTCTGTTATCCATTGTATTCTACGTAATTTCTATCTGTTTCATAGAGACGCACCCCCACGTCATATTGCTTATCGATTTTTGCCCTAATCTTATCCCAAATCACCACCGCTATATTTTCAACTGTAGGATTGAGGTTCTTAAATTCCGGGGTATCCAAATTTAAATTCCTGTGGTCAAAATTATCTTCAATTTCAGACCTAATAATATCTTTCAAAATCTTGGTGTCAATGACATATCCTGTTTGAGGATTAATTTCACCGGTTACTTTTACTTCGAGGTTATAATTATGCCCGTGGTAATTTGGGTTATTGCATAACCCAAATATTTCATTGTTTTTATCTTCGGTCCATTCCGGGTTATGTAGCCTGTGAGCTGAGTTAAAGTGAGCTTTTCTGAATACTGATACTTTCATGCCTGTTTACAATTAACTAATAAATGAATCCAATTGTTTTTTACAAACAATTAATAATTCTAAAACAATGCAAATTAACACTATTAAGGAGAGAAATTTTCTGTTTAACTAATATTAAACATAAAATTAAGATAGTTTAGCTGATTATCAATGATATAAAATAATTAGCATTTACAATCAATCAGTTGCAAACCCTTGACTGTTGAAGAAATTAGGTAAAATTAATCAAATTATTTACCTGATAACTAGCTTGTTAAACAATTATAGATTGATGCTATATGACAATAAATATTAAAAAAATACCGTTAAAGTGCTAATTGTTAATAACTAAGATTTTTGTTTAATAAATAAAATTAATTATTTAAACAAAATTTAACACTATTTCCAATAAAAAATGCCAATTTTGCACCAACAATTACTAATATGCATACAGTTCAAATTATTTCTATCCCGTTCAACAATCAATTACAAAAAGAAATATCGCCATTGAAAGGTTTGGCCATGCAATTGACGAAAAACGTAGATGATGCCGATGACTTGGTACAGGAAACAATTTTAAAGGCACTTCGTTATCAAAGCAAGTTTTCTGAAGGCACTAATTTTAGAGGATGGTTGTTCACCATCATGAAAAACAGCTTTATCAATAATTACAGGCGGATGGTGAAGCGCAATACTTTTTTGGATGCTACAGACAATACTTTTTTCCTGGATATACCATCGCACAGGACCGAAAACCAGGCGGAACTTAAATTTATACGAAAAGATCTTGAGGCAGCAATAGGCTCACTTCCAACAGAGCTTAAAGTTACTTTCATGCTGAACGTTGAAGGCTTTAAATACCATGAAATTGCCGAAGAACTGAATATCCCGATTGGTACTGTTAAAACCCGTATCTTCGTAGCACGAAGAATTTTACGCAAAAAACTTTATGTTTATGGCGAAGAGTACGGTTTTAATAAGTCTATAAATGAATAGTTTATATCTCTGGATAAACATTGGTACACTCATAATTCCCCTCCTTTTTTCATTTGAAAAGAAAGTTGCCTTTTTCAAAAAATGGGTCTTCCTTTTTCCTGCAATCATCCTAACAGCCATTTTCTTTTTGATATGGGACGTATGGTTTGTACAAATGAACATTTGGGGATACAATGCTAAATATTTATTGGGCTATTATATTTTTGGATTGCCTGTTGAGGAGGTCATGTTTTTTTTTTCCATTCCCTATGCTTGTACTTTTATATATGAGTGGATAAGAAGTCATGCCGGTGAGAATCATTTAATCGAAGACCTTCACAGATGGTTTACCATGTTTTTTTTTGGCATTGCACTTACCTTACTGTATTGGTATAACGACAAACTTTATACAGCCATTACTTGTATTGTGCTTTCACTAATATTGGGCACTCACCTTATGGTTATCAGAAGAAGGTATATGAGCTGGTTTTATTTTGCTTTCCTGATTTCAATTATCCCCATGCTCATTATCAATAGTATTCTCGCATCTAAACAAGTTATTTATTACAACCCCGACCAGCAAATAGATTTTACAATCATGTCATCACCAATCGAGGATTTCCTTTACAACCTCACACTGCTTTCAGTATGCATTGGTCTATACGAATGGTTTAAGCGTTTGAATCTTCGATACCGGTTACGCCACCCGAAACAATCATCTTGAATACATCGGTTGAATTTGCGTTTATTGGTTTTATTTTATCATTGCGAACCAAGTACAGATCACCCATAAAGCCATACGATTTAGGAAAATAAACCCCGCTATATTCAGGCATTCCTATTTTACCCATATCCTTTCTCGTAATAAATCCAATTTTATAAACCCCTTCTGCTCCCATTTCAACGATTACTGGTTCGGAAAATTTCTTTTTTTCTCCCACAAAGGCTTCCATGATATCCTTTACCGCTGAATAAAGAAATTTAACACCAGGTGTCTTTTCCAACCATTCATCGAACCAGTCGATGAAAGGTTTGGCAAGGTAACTAGAACCAATCCATCCTACCAGCAATATCACCGAAATAATAATTAATACGCCAAGTCCCGGTACATGCTCGCTGCCTATAAAATTATCTATGGTATCAAACAGCCACCTTATCATCAGAAAGGTAGCAGCCAATGGAATACTGATTAAGAGTCCTTTTAAAAAATAGTTAAAAAGACGGTTGGCGAACCGCTTCCTCCTGTATGTAACATCAAATTTGTTCATTATAGTGCATTAAATCTTTAGCGATATCCTTGCGATAATATTTATCTTTAAAATTAATTTTCGCTGCATTGCGCATAGAAATGGCAATGGCTTCCTTCATATTTTTACCTGTGGATGTAATGGCCATCACTCTGCCTCCATTAGTCAGTAATTTGTTATTTTCAAACTTAGTACCCGCATGGTAAACAGTACTGTCTGTTACCGCATCAAGACCAGTTATTTCAAAACCCTTTTCAAAATTTCCTGGGTAGCCACCAGATACCATAAACACAGCAGTAGCGGTATCAGGATTAATTTCCAAGTGTCCATTTTTTAAGTTGCCGGTACATGCGGCTTTAAGTAATTCCACCAGATCATTTTCTACTCTGTGCAATACCACTTCTGTTTCAGGATCACCCATTCGGCAATTGTATTCAATCACATAAGGCTCATCCCCAACTTTTATAAGGCCTATAAAAACAAAGCCGTTGTAGTTTAATTTCTCCTCCTTTATCCCATTAATGGTTGGGATAATAATTTTTGTTTCTACCTTATTCAAAAATTCAGCATTGGCAAAGGGGACAGGTGATACCGCGCCCATTCCACCGGTATTTAAACCTGTATCGCCCTCTCCTATCCTTTTATAATCTTTTGCTTCTGGTAATATCACATAATCCTTACCATCCGTTAAAACAAAGCAACTCATCTCTATTCCATTCAGAAATTCCTCAACAACCACTTTATTGCCTGCCTTACCGAATTGTCCATTCAGCATTTCTTCTAAACTATTTTGGGCTTCGGTTAAATTATCTACAATGAGCACTCCTTTTCCGGCAGCCAATCCATCGGCTTTTAAAACGTACGGAGGTTGAAGTTTACTTAAAAATTGTTTCCCTTCTTCAAGCGTTTCTTTAGTGAAGGTTTGGTATGCTGCAGTAGGTATTCCATATTTCTGCATAAATATTTTAGAAAAATCCTTGCTACCTTCCAATTGTGCCCCTGCTTTAGAAGGACCGGCCACCATGATATGCTTTAGTGCCTCATCATTTTTTATGAAATCATAAATTCCTGCCACCAGCGAATCTTCACCACCGGGCAATAGAAGGTCTATTTTTTTTGTCAAGCAGAAATTTTTAATTCCTTCAAAATCCAAAACAGATAAATTGATATTCTCACCGCATAGGGCTGTCCCTGCGTTACCTGGCGCAATAAACAATTGATCGCACCATTTACTCTCACTTATTTTCTTCGCAAATACATGTTCCCTTCCTCCGCTACCAAGAATCAAAATATTCATGGTGCAAATTTAGGAATTTACAGAAGACAAATGTTTGAAATATGTTAAATGTTTGAACATGAATTCAACGTGAGTTCAGTTGGCAAAAAGGATCCCGATAGCTATCGGGAGGCAGTTGGCAATAGAAATCAGTAAGTAGTATGCCGTTAACTATGGATGACAGATCAGAAATTATTCTTTAATTATCTTTCCTCTTTCTATCAGGCCCGATTCATTATTAATTTCATAATAATAAATACCCTTACTTAAATTTCGTAAATCCAAAGTAGTATTTCCCGAGAATTTTTGTCTTATCATTTCATTAGACAGTAAATCAAAAATCACAAGCTCTTCAACTCCCTTATTACATTCATATATAGTGATATCATTTATAAATGGATTTGGGTAAAAAATAATTTTATTGTAGAACTTTACTTCAGGAACTAACGAAGTATTATTTGTGAGTTGGGCTATAAAATCACATTTTGAACCATTGCCCTTGTTGAAAGTACCAGATGAATACAAATGATTGTTATATATACCTAAACTTATCACATCATTATCCATACCAGAACTTAACTCCTGACTAACAAAATCCCATTGTTTAGTAATTGAATTAAAAAGTCCAACATGACCTCCTGCACAATATAAATTACCGTTATATACTTCTAAATCTGTAATATCAAACATTGCCCGTTCACATAACAGGGCACAACTATTACCATCCCATTGCATTACTTGCTTATAAACAATATTGTTTTCCAACCTCTTTTGAGAACCTATCAAAAGAATATTGTTCCATTCTATCATGCAACTGCCTCCCTTAATCTTATCACTAACTTTATCCCATTTTATGCCATTCCACCTAGCTATTGCATTACACGCTATACCTCCTGCAGAGTCTATAGCACCTAAAGCATAAAGTTCGCTTTTGTACTCATATAAGCAATTAACTCCAAATCCCACTAAACCCTTACTTAAAGGTTGCCATTGACTGCCATTCCATTTAGCAATATTATTTGCTGCAATGCCTCCAATACTATCAAAAGAACCTCCCACATATATTTCATTTTTATAGCTAGAAATGCATTGAATATTGCCATTAGTTCCCACCCCAAAACCTGACCATTGATTGCCATTCCATTTTGCAATGTCCTTTGCAGAAATATTACCTGCAGAATCAAAATCACCTATAATGTATAGGTCATCATGATAAACAAGTGTTTGTCCAACTTGGGCAGAATAATTGTCATTTTTCCTTCTAAGGCCATTTTGCAGTGGTAGCCATTTATTACCATCAAACGACACAATAGCATTTACTCGTTCTGTACCTATTTTATAGAACCCTCCTGCAATTATTAGATTTCCTTTATACTCTATCAAATCATAAATAAAATCATTAGGTCTAGGTAAAGACAAGCATTCCCATTCTGCTGTTTGAGAGCGTGTATCATAGGATAATAAAGAAAACAATATGAATATGTATTTTTTTATCATTGGATGATAGATATTTTCTTTGATAAACGTCCTCTTGCTGTGGATATATTGCAAATATAAACACCAGATTGCACATCTCCTAATTCAATATTCATTACCATTTGAGTTACATTATTTTTTTCGATAAGCTTAGAATAAATTATCCTACCAGTCAAATCTGATACCTGGACTAATAAATCATCCTTAATGTCCGATTTAATTTTAAAGCTACCATTTTGATTAGGATTGGGATAAATATCAAAATCAATCTTGTTTAAACTCACAGATGGAACAGAATTACTCCATTCATTGTAGGAATAAACTGTTAGAGCCATTGTACCCTCGCCTTTTAAACCAGTGGATGGCAGCCAGGCATTTAGAGGTCCAATCCCAAATGGATTTTTAAGTTCATATATATATCCTTCCATAGTCGCAGATGTTTGGTAAGTTAATGGTGAAGACACTGTTAATATTGGGTCTATCTCCGCATAATTTAAAGGGTAAGGTCCAAATAATGTTGATTCACTGTTTCTTTTCCAAACATCCAGAATTTCTCTATGAGTCGGTTGGGTGATATCAATTGTTCTGACAATTTTATAAATATCGGCAATATAAGTACCAGGTAGAATTCCATCCCTTTTCTCTAATAATACAATTGGTGTATCTGTATGAATTAACATAGCTGTGTTATTGTCAAATTTTACTGAATAATGTTTCACTTCATAATGCGGCAATTGGATATATCTAATTGTTGCCCCAGCATTAATCCTTCCCCAACCAGTTTTTTGATGATAGCCACCAATACCTGCAGAATCAATTGAAAATGTGTACTTTTCCAACAAATGCTCCACATCATCAGGTGCTAATTTATTTGGTTTCAGAGCACTTTCATCAATATAACCAATCATTAAGGCAGCAGTGCCCGATACGTGTGGGGCTGCAAAAGATGTCCCATCAGAATTATACTTATAAGTAGTATTGTCGCTTCTATCACAAGCTGCATAAAGTTCGTGTACGGAAGGTGCTAAAAAATCCAGTAACTGTCCATAAGTTGTTCCGGAGCCGAACCCATCTACCCACCAGCCCCCAGTTATACTATCACTTCCTCCAGTTTTTAATGACCATTCGTCTCTCCATGATGATGGATAATATTTGGTGTACTGGTTTGGAGCATTACCAGATGCTGTTACAAAAAA
>JBBQIF010000123.1:0-7677 GCA_038324665.1 Bacteroidia bacterium | reverse complement strand
GGGCCATCAGGCACCTGGAAAAAGGCAGAGTAGTGATTTTTGGTGCAGGTACAGGCAATCCCTATTTTACAACCGATACAGCAGCCTCTTTAAGGGCTGTGGAAATTGAAGCCGATGTAATTCTAAAAGGCACTAGGGTAGATGGTGTTTATACCGCCGACCCTGAAAAGCACACTGATGCCAAGAAGTTTGATGTGATAAGTTTCTCTGAGGTTTACCAAAGGGGACTGAATATCATGGACCTTACAGCCATTACCCTCTGCCAGGAAAATAACCTGCCAATAGTTGTATTCGATATGAATAAACCAGGCAATCTTAAGCGTTTGATGGAAGGCGAAAAAGTGGGTTCATTGGTGAGTTGATGGAAAAAATACACTTCGACAAACTCAATGTAAAAAAATCATACTGTGAAGCTGTTGCCCTTATGGACAAGGACAATCTTCATCGCATCTACCATGACAACGCTTATGGATTTGAAATAAACGACGACAATGAATTATTCGAAAGGTTGGTACTAGAGATTAACCAGGCAGGCCTTAGCTGGACTACCATCCTGAACAAACAACAGAATTTTAAAAAGGCATTCCATCAATTCAATATTAAAAAAGTGGCGGCCTATACAGAAAAGGACAGGGAGCGCTTATTGAATGACGCAGGTATTATAAGAAACAGATTAAAAGTAAACGCAGCCATTGTGAATGCACAAAGAATTATAGTGATACAAAAGGAACACGGATCCTTTAAGGCATGGCTAGATCATCATCATCCCAAAACAAAAGAAGAATGGGTGACATTATTCAAACATACTTTCCTGTTCACCGGCGGCGAAATAGTGAACGAGTTTTTAATGAGTACCGGGTACCTGAAAGGAGCGCATATTGAATCTTGCGGGATCTATAAGAAATTGCAGCAGCAAAGGAAGTAGTCTTCTATGTGTATTGCGGGCGTCTGGCACTTCGATAAACTTAGTCTGACAGCCGCACTGGTTTGGACACAAACAGTATCAAGTTTTATCGAAACAACAAACGGTATAAGGTTGAGTTTATCGAAACAAGAAACAGCATTAGGTTGAGTTTATCGAAATAACAAACGTTGTAAGGTTGAGTTTATCGAAACTAAGGCCACAAAATTACCAAAGTTAACTTTACCCCAATCCCGATAAATATCAATCCCGATACCTGATTAATCCTTTTCAATACCTGAGGGGTAATCAGCCTTTTAATCTTTGATGCACCGAATGCGATTAATAGTTCTACAAAAAAAATACTGACCAGACTGGCAGCGAAAAAATAGAGTTTATCAGTAATTGTATAATTAAAACGCACTGTGAGCATAGTGCTAATTGTAAGCCAACTGAAAAAATTGACGGGGTTTACCAAGTTCAATAAAAACCCGTGAAAAAAATAATACCACTTGCTTTTGCTTTTTTCTGAAATTAACTTTCCTTCTACCATTTTTGGATGAGCCTTAACGATCATGAAAATGCCCATGATGATAAGAATGATGCCACCAACAATAGAAACACTGGTTTGGTAAGTTTTCAGAAAAAGGGCAAACCCATGGCTTAATAATCCCAATGCAATAAACAGGATATCACAGACTATAACCCCTGACGCGATATAAACCCCTGTTTTATGGCCATATTGTATGCTGTTTCTGAGCAGGGCAAAGAATACCGTACCCAACATTAAACTCAATGCTACGCCCATTAAAAGGCCTTCCCATATCACATTAAATAAATGCATTTACGCCGAATAGAGATTTTTTAAATAAAAAATGAAAAAACACGAGGTGCAAATTATAACTTTGCATTGGATTTTTATGAGTACACGTACAGAAAAGTTTAATAAAGAAATGCAGCGCGAATTGGGTGTTATCTTCCAAGCAAGGACCCATGATTGGTTTGAAGGCGCATTTATAACAGTAACAGAAGTGGCTGCCAGTCCCGACCTAGGCTATATAAAGGTTTATTTGAGCCTTTACAATACCAAGAACAGGGAAGCTACGATGGCGAATGTTAATTTATATAACCGCCATATCCGCAAAGAATTGGCAGGTAAAATAAGGAATTCCGTAAGGATTATTCCCGAACTAGCCTTCTTTGAGGATAATAGTTTGGACAATGTCAATAAATTTGAAAAGATATTTGATAACCTGAAAAAGGAGCGCGACAGCAGGGAAAACAAAAGCGATGATAAAGGAGAGGGTAGTTAAAAGTCCTTAAATAAAGCCATTGAAGACCCAATACTTTATAGCTTTCCGTTATCTTTTTGCGAAGAAAAAGCGCAATGCCATTAATATTATTTCTAGTATTGCCATGCTAGCATTTGCAGTATGTACTGCGGCACTCATCATTATTTTAAGCACCATGAATGGGTTTGAGGATCTTATTTTTTCCATGTACAATAAGTTTAACCCTCAGATTAAAATTTCTTTAAATGAAGGGAAAGTTTTTGAAGAAAAGAAGGTGGTACAGCAATTAAAAAACATCCGTGGTATAAAATATATTTCCACTGTTTTAGAAGACAATGCAGTAATTCGCAACAATGATTACCAAACGGTTTGTACCATCAAAGGTGTAGATTCAGCCTATTTTATTAAAACAGGTTTGAAATCGAGGATTACCGAAGGAGAGCCCCTGCTCTATAAAGACCAAATTAATTATGTGATTCTTGGGGCCGGTATTAGCCAAAAAATAAATGCGAATATCAATGGCCCGTTTAGTTTACTCTCATTTATTACGCCAAAAAGAGGCAATTACAGTGTGACCGATCCAGATGCCATCAACCAAATGGAAATAGAACCTTCGGGCGTTATTACGATGGATGAAACCGTGAATAACCGCTATGTTTTTGTACCAGTTTCCTTTGCCAGAGAATTATTCGAAAGAGACAGCATGGCCACCTCTCTTGAGTTGGCTTTAACTGATAAAACTGATGTTGAAGAAACGATTGATGCATTGCAAAGTACATTGGGTAGCAAATACAAAATACAGAACAGGATGCAGCAGCAGGCCTCGCTTTACAAAATGTTCAAGAGCGAGAAATGGGCTAGTTATGCCATTCTTACTTTTATCTTATTAATCGCAGCATTCAATGCATTGGGCAGCCTTACCATGCTGGTGATAGAAAAGCAACAAGACATTAAAACATTGACAGGTATGGGCGCCAGCCATTCTTTTATCCGCACCATCTTTTTTAGCAATGGTGTTCTGATTGCACTAATAGGTTGTGTAGTTGGTTTAATAATTGGCATTGGCCTCGTGTGGGCTCAGGAAGAATACGGATTGGTAAAATTAACCGGTGCTATTGTAGAAAGTTATCCAGTAAAATTATTGTGGAAAGATGTGTTGCTAGTGGCTTCCACTGCCATTGGCTTGGGTTTACTCACGGGTATTTATCCGGCTTTGAAATCGGTGAAGGGGGTGAATTGATTGCTATATTGCATCATTGTTTTTTTCAATATTTCAATTCAAACAAAAACATTAAATTTGTAACTAAATGCAGGTAGAAGAAATTGAAAATAAAGTAGCCAATAGTAGTTTAATTACACTGAACCTTGAAGAAATGCTCGATGAGGCGCCTCAGCAATTAATTGATATCAAAGAGCAATTGTACATGGGCCTTATGCTGAAGGAAAAGGAATTCCGCGATTTTATTAAAACCCACTATTGGCAGCAATACAAAGACAAGAATGTGGCCATTACCTGCTCAACAGATGCTATAGTGCCTACCTGGGCGTATATGCTGGTGGCGAATAAACTGAGTGGCATAGCTAAAAATGTGGTATTCGGCACCTTGGAAACCTTACAGCAAGTTTTGTTTGAAACAAGCATCAACGCCCTTGATTTAACCCCATATAAAGACCAACGTGTGGTTGTAAAAGGCTGTAGTGACAAACCTGTGCCGGTAAGCGCCTATGTAGCCATTACAGCCAAATTAACGCCAGTAGTTAAGTCACTTTTGTTCGGAGAGCCGTGTAGTACGGTGCCGGTTTATAAAAGGGCCTAGCGGCTATTTTCTGCTGGTGCTTCGGGTTGGACGAATCCAGGATTACCTTTTAGGTGGCAACTGCGAAGATATTTCAATTCTTTAATACTTTCGGGGAACTTTGCAATGTTGTTGTTGCTTAGATCCAATGAATTGAGGGCGGTGAGCTGACCAATGTTTTTCGAAATAACAGTAATAGCATTATTGTTCAATCCGAGTGTGGTCAGGGTTTTTACCTGCCACAGACCTTCCGGCAATGCTTTTATCCGGTTATAGGAAAGGTCGAGGGAGTAGAGGTGCTTCAATTGGTTGATGCCTGAAGGTATTTCAGGAATGGTGTTGTTTTTCATATCAAGGTATTCAATATTCTGCAACTTCAGGATAGGAAGCGGGAAGGTTTTAAGTTGATTGTTAGCGATACTCAATGTCTTCAATTTTTTTAATTTCTCAAAACCGGAAGGCAATGCCTGCAATTGATTATGCTCCAATAACAGCACATTGAGATTGGTAAGACCCGAAAATTCTTCTGCTAATACTGTCAATTGATTTTCATTTAAGTAAAGTTCCTGTAGTTGCTTCAATTGACTAATACTTGAGGGGAGGATGGTTAGCTTGTTCTCGGATAATATCAGTTTTTTTAATGATGATAAATGGCCCAAAACAGAGGGAAGTGAAATAAGGGAATTGTCCTGCATGTTTAGTTCTTCAAGTGAATCCATTAGCCCAAAGTTTTCAGGTAATGCACTTATTTTATTGTCATTCAGGTTCAGTATTTTTAAATGTTTAAATTGCCCGAATTTTATGGGCAAAGTATCAATGTTGTTGTATGAAAGTTTGAGAAAGGCAAGTGAGGTTAACCCACAAATGCTTTCTGGTAACTTGCTCAATTGATTGCCTGAAAGATTGACCTGCCTTAGCGATAAAAGTTGAGTAAAAATATTAGGCAGAGAGTTTATCTTATTCTGATGGAGGTCAAGCACCAGGAGATTCTTCAATTTTCCAATACTTTCAGGTAAACCTGTTAGTTGATTGGTGCTCAGAATTAAAGTTTTTAATTTGGCTAGTTTTCCAATACTTTCCGGTAATTCCCTCAATGTATTTTTGCTCAGGTCAATGGATTCCAGTTCACTCATGTTGCCGATACTCTCAGGCAGGTAACACAGGATATTCTGGAATAGATTAAGGGAAGTAATCTTTGTGAGCAGACCTAAACCTTCAGGCAGATAGGAGAGTTGATTCTGCTGTAAAGCAATAACGGAAAGATTGTTGAGGTTGCCAATATCCGGTGGGAGGTATTTTAGGGCATTGTCCTGCAGTTGGAGTAGTTCAAGGTTTTTTAGTTTTGTAATTGAAGGCGGTAAGGCAATAATCTTATTGAAAGCAAGTTGTAGTTTCTTCAGGGAGGATAAGTTGCCAATATTTTCCGGCAGATCTCTAAGATGATTCTGACTTAGGTCGAGTGATTCCAATGTGTTAAGTTTACAGATGCTTTCCGGTATAGTGTAAAGATCATTATGCGTAAGGTCCAGTAACTTCAAGTGGCTGAACTCCCCAATCCAAACAGGTAAAGTGGTCAATTGATTTTCGCGGAGTTCCAGTTCTTCCAGTTTGCTTAATTGCAATATGCTTTGGGGGAGCACTTGCATTTGGCTTTGGAAGAGGTCCAATGTTTTCAGATTGGTAAATTTACTGATGCTGTCCGGTAATGTTGTTAGGCCTTGCCTTCTTAGGTAAAGCCTGATAACCTTCTCCGGTTGCTTGAAGGCTTCTTTCAAGGAATAAAATACGCTATCTTGTTGGGCATTTGCAGCAGTAAAAAATAGAAGAATTCCACTTAGAATACCATAAGTCTTACCTTTCATGCGATTAAAGCGACAAATATTATTCCATATATTAAAACCGGAACTTTTTGTGACAAGTAGAAGGCGGAAAGCATTTGAAAACCATTAACCACCTAATATTCACCTTAGAGCACTTTAGATTTTTTTAAATAAATTTAAAAAAGGGCTTCGGTTAAAATTGGTTCAACATTGGGGTGTATGGAATTGTTTTGAAATTTTATAGAACACCTAAGAAGATACCCTTAAGTGAACTAGAGTCGTTTCCGGCACTAGCAGAACGGCAAGAGTTCTGCAAGGCCCTGCAAGCACCTCCTTCTTAAGTGTTCTTAAGTGTCTAAGAGCCTGCTCTGAACTTGATTCAGGGTGGTAAAGGTATTATGTATCGCATCAATGAGCATTTTGCATGATGAATTTAGCAAATTATAAAAATATCGATTCAAAACGAATCGAGTCTGAGATAGAAAGTTCAGTGACAAGGCATGCGAGTCAGGTAAAAGCGGAGTTGACTCCCGTCAAAGGAACATGCTGTGATGGTGAGTGGTTGCTCTGCCAGATGCTGAATAAATATGTTCGCAAACCTTCATATTTTTATTCCGCTGCGCTCCTTGAGAAAAGTTCAGCATGACGGTGCGCATGCCCGATGCTTTGTGGTAGCAAATGTTTTTGTAACACAACGTTCATGAAAGCCACCCTCATGTTGACGACCTGGCCTTAGTTGCCGTTATACATGGGTCTTTTAATACAGGCTTAAAAGAAAAGCCGGACAACTTTTAAACTGTCCGGCTTCAGTATGAATCCGATATTCTTATTTTAAGGCAACAATACCTAGGTCGCTTGCAACACCTAATGTTACACCCACATTTTTAATAGTTGAATCCATGTAGGGCGCCTTTGGCATGATTACTATTTTATAAGTACCTGCGGCTAATCCTCCTATATAAAACCCGCCTGTTATAGTGCTGGCATAAGTGCTGAAAGAATCTGTGCCATTGATAGCATATATCAGGGGTTTAGCAGTTAGTGGCAATACGATTCCCCTGACCGCCCCATTGATAGCAGTAGTTACGACCCTTATCACTGGTTTCAGGCTATAATTTCCATTGCCTTGTCGAACAATAGATTTGTCTGCATCGAAATCTATGAGCATGGTATAGGCAATTCCTACCTGCAAATCTGCCTTCACTTGAAGTTTCAAACCAGATTGTTGTGCGCTAGGTGTACTTAATGGATAAGATTGCCCATCAACAACTACCGAATTATTATCGCCCAGTATTAGTCTTATTTGTGAAACATTGCCAACTGCTATTTGCCCATCGGCTATTAACGTGTCTTTGCCATTTGTTAGGTCGAGTAAGTTGTAAATGCCGGGCCTTACATTCAGTGCCGACCAGCCATTGAAATCTGAATGCACTTCCGCTCCAACAATGTCTATATACACGGCATCATAATTCCCCGGTGCATCGGTCATCCTCATGGCAAAATAAGTCTTATCATAAGAAGGCTCAGTGGTGCTTTCTTTCTTTTTACAAGAAGGCAACATAAGGACGCCAGCAATGATAATACCGGCTAAAGCACTTGCGGACACCTTAAATAAAAGGGTTCCTGTCATTTTTTTGTTTGTCATGATTTTATTTTTTGATTGTTTTGAAATTCTTTACCACTATCCTTTTGAAGCATTGTTTAAATTTCAAAGTAAAAATAGGTGTGTGCTGGCCATAGGTGCTTACACCAATACACCTAACCCACATTGCAGGTTAATTGTCACCGTATTGTCATAAAAGGGCGAAATATGCAGAAAAACGCTTAATTTTTGTGTTTATTGGGTTGTAACTTATTGATTTTCATTT
>JBBQIF010000122.1:0-7700 GCA_038324665.1 Bacteroidia bacterium | reverse complement strand
GCATGATATTGTGTTATATACACCATTATATCCATAGAGCATCCTATTGCTTATGAATTTGGTACTATCACCATTACCTGCAAAATAAACGCATGTTCCAATGGTGTAATTAAACCCGGACCCTGAATTACTGGGGATTTTCCGTCCTTTAATTAGACAATGGTTAAAGGTATTATTATCTGCATCATTACTAATCTGAACAACTGTTGAGTATAAATTTTGGCCAGTTCTTTCAATTCCGATACCACTGAAAGTTATAAAATCAGCCCCGTTAAGAAAAAGGACATAATCATCTGTTGAACTCGAAGGAGATGATGGGAATGTTATCCTACATTTTGAACTATCACCTTTAGTGGATCGGAAGGTAATTGTATTGGATATTGAAGTACCTGAGATTTGGGTCAATACCACCTGTGTATTGGCATAAATGCTATCATAAACCTTTATGACAACAGGTCCGCTAACACCGGCGCCCTGAGCGGTTCCACCATCCGTTCGGCTGCCACTTATAAGGTCGCCTATGGCAGATGACCAGTCTTTGTAGTTAGAATTACTTGCAGCTTTAGTTGGATTAATGGTGTAGCTACCGCTTAATTGGCCATAACTTTTGTATGGAAGTAGAAAAAATGTTGCAAAAATGCACACGAAAAGTATGCAAATGTTTAACCGATACTGTTTCATGGTAGTTGATATTTTAGGTGAGTATTAAATTATGTCAATACAATGTTAGGAATAAAAATCAATATTTTGAACAAAAATAAAATGTAAGAGTTGAAAATTACTCAATTATGAAGAATTAGTGAATTCTGCTTATAAAGGGGATAAAATCAATCTATTGTATGATTATTTTCAATATACCACTACTATTACCATACGTAACTTTAACAAAATAAATGCCGGCGGGTTGATTCGATAAATCTATTTTAAAATCATCACTCATGGGCTGAGTATTTTCTATAACTTGCCCCAATAGATTGGTCACTTGTATTGCACTAATCTGTACTTTTGATGTGATGGTGAAAATACCGGAACCGGGATTAGGAACTGCCAGCAGCGTGTTATTCAACTCAGTTGAATGCAGGCCCAGTACATTGAAACTTCGGCTGTTACAAGCCTTACAACCTGCATTAGAAGTTACGCATAATTTTATTACGAAGGTACCTCCAAGGCTATATTGATGGTTAGGGTTCTTAACTGTCGAAGAATCGCTACCATCACCAAAATCCCAGAGCCATCCGCTAATTGTGCCGGAAGGAATGGTGGAAATATCAGTAAAATCGTACGTTTTTTCAGCGACTTTTGTTGTACTGAAATCAGCAACAGGTAATGGGTTGATAGTTACTTGCAAATTTGCAGTGTCTGGGCAATCGGCCGCATTCATAACAATTAACTTAACTGGAAAAGTGTTAACCGTAGCATAAAGGTGAGTAGGACTCGCCAAAGTAGATGTGCCTGCATCGCCAAATGTCCATTGGTAAGACTGTGCATCGTTACTCATATCTTTAAAAACTGTGGCACTGCCTTTACATGTTAATCCAATCACACTGAAATTGGCTTTAGGACTAGTATTTACTGTAACAGCTAACATTGATGAATCCTTACAGGTGGCTGAATTGGTTTCTATGACCTTTAAATTACCGGTGCCAGGGGTATTCCAGCGCACATTGATGGCATTGGTGTTTTGTCCGCTCAGTAACTGACCTCCAGTAACATACCATTTATAGGTATTACCTCCATTTGAAGTGGTAATATAATTCATCCTGTCATTATTGCATGCTGAAATTATACCGGTTACAAAAGGTGTTGGGAGTGAGATAACCGTAACTACTGCAATATCCGTTGCTTGGCATCCAGTTGCAGTGACCACTTTGGTGAGGCTATAGGTAGTTGTAACAGATGGTGTGTCCAATGGATTGGCAATAGTTGATTTAAAACGTACCGGTTGACTGGTCCAATAATAGACAAAACCACTTTGCGGGGTTGCACCCAGTTGAGCTGAGCTACCGGGGCATATCGTATGATCGGGTCCTGCATCTGCCACAGGTTTGTTATTTACACTAATGACTAAAGTGTCCCTATTGATACAACCGAAGTTTTTATTTGTTGCCTCCAAGATATAGCTTGTTTTGATAGTAGGTTTTACAAATATCTGTGACGTTGTAGCAAATGCAGAGCCAGTAATTGTCAACCATTTATAGCTTAAGGTTGGGTTATTCACCGAACCGATTTGTATTGAGTCGCCAAGACAAATGCTAAAGTCTGGACCTAAACTTATTGAAGGTAGTGCCCTAAGAGAACGGACAACTATTATTGAATCATTGAACATTAAAGTGTCCGTTTTTCCATTCGGAAGCGAGGATTTTATAACGAATTTTGGATTCAGGGTTGCTGTAAAATTATAATTACCTATAACAACGGTGTCTTTTCCATTTTTATTAAGATTCCCAGTCCAATTGTAAGGCGTTTGATAAATACCGTTTATGGACCAATTTATAGTTGCCTTTATAAGTTTACCTGCCCCGAAATTTTGTATGACTGCTTGAACTGATAATGGCCCGACACACTGTCCGGCAAGTGGTTTTGTGAGTGCAACTATTCCTGCGTCGTTATAAATGGGCTTAAGTTCATCAGCCCCGATATCCGGAGTGTTAATATTCCTTAACTCTCCATCAATATCATCTTTTATATTATAAATGGCAAAGCCTTTTGCTTTAAGTCCGTAATTAGAGACATGTAAATTGTTATTGTTAGTATAGCCTGGATCCAGATTAATTGAATTGGCGTCCTTGCCGGTGGAAGATTGCCATGAAGATATAGAAGTAATATTGCTTGCATTCCATATACCGAGATTTGTGCCACTTGTATAAATATTGTTAAAGTTAACTGTATCTAAGTCGCTTGTATTGGCGCCAGACACACTACAAGCGTACCCGCCGCCCTTATTGATCAAATTGTTATTCATCAGTTTTATATACGTGCTGATAAAAGAAGGATTGTGGAAAAAGGCAGCTCCATCAGAAAGTGTATTGGTGATTAATACATTATTGAAGTAAAAATTAATATAATCACATGTATAGGCAGCTAAACCTGTGCAATTGCCTGTACCTCCGCTGGCCATTATGAAATTATTGTAAACCATGCCGGGCTGGCTTGCAGTACTTACAATGCCCGATAATATTATCGCCCTTGTCACCTGCCCGTTAACAGCCAGCATGTATATTTTATTTTTTGAAATTTCGAGAGAGGGGGAAGTTTCAATACGCATACCATAGGAGGTGTAATGCCCAAGATTGGCACCAAAATCACCCATGCTAATGGTATTCCCTGTAATTTTGAGTGAGGTTTGATTGGTCATATAAATTCCAGAAGATCCACTCGTGTCAATTGTATTGCCGCTTATTTTATTGGCCGTTGAGGCCGTAGTAGAAAAAATACCATTATAACCATACAACAACCTGTTTTGGGTAATTTCTGTACTATCTCCATTTCCGGTAAAATAGATACAAGATCCAATTCCGTATGCAAAACCAAGTGTTGTATTACTGGGCATTTTAAAGGCCTTCATCTGACAGCGTATAAATTTATTATTGTCTGCGTCATTTGTTATTTGTATCACCGTTGAATACGTATTACTTCCCGTGCGTTCCATTCCTATCTGTTTAAAAGTGATATAGTCCGCGCCATCAAGTAATACTGCATAATCATCAGTACTACTATTTGAAGAGGGGTATTGAAGAACGCATTTTGAACTATCTCCTTTTAAGGATTTGAAGGTAATGGTATTGGAATAAGAAGCACCACTAATAGCCCCTATCGCTATTTGGGTATTTGCATAAATACTGTCATAAACTGTAAAGGTTACTGCTCCTTTTACACCCGCTCCCTGAGGGCTTCCTCCATCCGATCGGCTGCCGGTTTGAAGGTCGCTGACTGCAGAAGCCCAGTTGCGGTAATTGATGTTGCTGGCCGCTTTAGTAGGATTAATGGTATAACTGCCTTTTAACTGGCCATAACTTTTGCAAGGAATAAGAAAAGTGCCTGAAATGCACACGAAAAGTATGCAAATGTGTAGTTGATACTGTTTCATGAAAAGGATGTTTTAAGAGTGAATTAAATTTATTTCTATACAATGTTAGGAATAAAAATGATAAAAACTTAAAAAAAAGATAGAATGTGCAGAAAATTACCCTTAAAATAAAAATTTAGAGATTCACAGTTAACGAAAATTTAAATGTGAAATGCACGTATCAAATACTGTAAATGGAGATCTTGTTATACCACCCTGTCAATTTCCTTAATAGCATCTACAATAGATTTGCCTTGCCATTTTACTATTCTATTGGCATTACTTTTAACCATCTCAGAGGTTTTATCATTCGACCAGGGTTGAATGGCAATAATTGGTTTGCCGTATAATTTAGCGACTTCAATTTCTTTTTCAATCCATTTATCATAGTAAGGAAATACACCGGCTAGCAAAATTAAGCAAGATGAGCGCTTTATTTTTTGGGTAATTGCCCATAGCAATTGGGCATCTGTACCCGATTCGTGGATAGGATCTTTCTTAGGGATATAAAGACTTTGATAATCGAGACCAAGTTTATCAAGGAATCTGGTCATTGTGTCTTTGGCATTATTATAAGTCCAGGAGTGACTTATAAATAGACGATGGGCTTTTTGTATCATAAGTTAAGTAACAATTCATCAACGTTTTAATTAATGAATCTATTTTAGTTTAGTCAAACATAGAACTTTTCATTAAAAATTACAACGCAGGTGAAAAAAATGACAAAATTATCTTCTTATTGGGTTATAATATTGTGTTTTAGATATTTGTAAAACAAAAAAAAGTACTTTTTACTTATAAGGGTAAAAAATACTAAAAGACACGACCTGTGATTTTGCCAAAAGACGGCACGAAAATCGATTTTCATTGAAAAAACTAAGTATTTTTACTCTTTTTAGCCGGTCGTATACAATTAGGTGTTTTAGCGCAGTGAAATTTTTCATAAGTTGTTAATATTCTATGTAGTTACCTGTCGACAATGCTTAAATTTGATCCAAAGGTAGAAATGGAGAAGTTTCGGGCAAAATCCTACTATTATCTGAACAAATAATAACGTAAATTCTAATCGATTTTTATTCAATTCATTTCCCTTTTTCTTTTAAATGGTATAAAGGTGGAAAATCCAATTGACAAATGAAACTTATTACATTATTCCTCACCTTCGCATTCAGCGCCTCACTTTCTTCACAAACTGTTAAAACAATAAAACCTAAACCTTCTAAAGCCACTGTTTATCTGAGCGGTGCCGAAATTACTTATAGTGAGAGCCTTTATCTAGTCGCAGGTACGTATGAAATTATAATAGAAGGTGTTTCTCCTTATGTTGATGAAAATACAATTTCTGCTTACTTCAAAGGAGGGTTGGTTATCGATACAAAGAAGGCGCAACGCTACCCGGAACTTCCAAAGAATCCTTTGATGGAGGACAAATACGCCCGGTTTGTTTTGAGGATTAGTGATTCCCTTGAAGAATTAAGCTACCTTATAAAGGACGCTAAAAATAAACAGATGACATTTCAGAAAGAAAGGACACTCTTATTGAACAGCCGATTAATGAGGGGCGAATTTTCCAAAGATTCCTTAGCACTTTTGAAATCAACGCTTGATTTGCTGCGCAGTCGCCTAACCAATATCGACGAAGAGGAATTGTTAATGGAAAGAAAACTGAACAAACATTATAAACTACAAACCAACTTGACTGGACGCAAGGAATATTATGAATTATTGCAGAGAGAAGGCGCCCCAATAATTAATCCAGATTTATACAACCCCGTTTACCAAGTGATTGTTGCCATTGAAACAGAGCAGGCTGTAACCGGTAACCTTTCCTTAAAATACTATGTAGCCAATGCAGGCTGGTTGCCTGTTTATGATATACAGGCAAGCTCGGGTAAGGATAAAATTCAACTCATTTATAGGGCACAGGTTTACCAGAACTCCGGGCTTGATTGGAAAGACATTGCACTTATACTTTCTACAAGTAATCCTGCAGTGGGCAATACCAAACCTGTTTTGACGGAATGGAACCTCATTTTTGGTTACCCCAATAGCTATCTGGATGGCCTGAATAAACAAAAAAGCTTACCTGCTAATAATTATAATAACCTTGGTTCAAGGAATATGAAAAGGGAAGATTTAAGTTTAAGCGATAAGGAAATAATAGATGAAAAGCCAGAACCACTTGTACCTTTGTTTAGTATCAACAACAATTTTTTAAGGACGGAGTATGAGATTAAGACAAGATATACTATTGCAGGAGATAACAAAGCGCACAATGTCATTATTAACAATGTCGAAATTTCTGTTGCATTGGCTTACCTTTCTGTTCCTAAGCTTGATAAGGATGCTTTCTTAATGGGAAAAGTAGCTAATTGGGAGGATCTAAATCTAATGCCGGGTGCTGCTAAAATCTATTTCGACGAATCTTATATTGGCACTACCGCTATCAATCCTGTTTCTACCAGCGACACCTTATACGTAAATTTAGGGAGAGACAAATCCATTATAACCAAGCGCCAGAATGTTAAAGAAAAATGCAGGGAACAAAATATAGGAGAATATAAAATAGTGTCTAAAACCATTGAAATTACAATAAGAAACACTAAAGGAATAGCGCTGGATTTTGAAATTGAAGACCAGATTCCAATTACCACAGACCCAAATATAAAAATTACCTTGGGCGACAATGACCATGCATCCTATAATGAAGTGACCGGCAAACTCACTTGGAAGATGAATATTAAACCTAAGGATACAAAAAAGTTGCGTTTTACTTACGAAGTAAAATACCCTAAGGATAAATTTATTGCGGGGTTGTGATGATGAAGTTTACTACTTTCAAACTCCAAGAAACTATGAGTCCTATTAGCCCACGGAGTCAAAGGAGTACACACGGAGTTACACGGAGTAACACCAAAAACTCTGAGCAACTCCGTTCAAACCAGCGAAGCTCTGTGTCCTATTAGCCCACGGAGTCAAAGGAGTACACGGATTAAAACCAAAAAACTCCGTTCAAACTCCACGAAACTCTGTGACCTGCCTTTAGAAATTCACTCTGTAATTAAAATTCGGGAATAGACCCAATTGGTATTGTGTGGTAATCTTACCTTTGGCTACATCATAACCCTGGATAAAAATATTTTTCCTATTGGTAATATTTTGCACATCCAAAAACCACTCCTGCGTTATCTTTTTACCACTTCTGCGATAAGTTATTTTAAAATCAAGCCTTGCATAAGGGTCAAATTGCTTTTCATAAGTTTGCGCAATAATTTTTACTTCCTTATGTTCTAGATGTGATAAATCTAAGTCGGTAGGGGTGTATCTTTTACCACCTGCAAATGTTACTTTGGTATCAAAAGCCAATACGTTTTTCTTGCTTACCCTTATTTCTTTTCCGGCTAATAAATTGAATATAAAGTTCCCGTTATAAGCAGTGTTCCTTTCAATACCATTACTTCCTTTGTATTTCGACTGGTAAAGTGAAACAGTATTGAGTAAATAGAAACCTTTGTTAAAATATTTTTCAAGTGTGAATTCCAAACCATAATTTGTGCCGGTACCTTTATTTACTAAGCTATCCGTATTGGGATTGTTAAAATCTGAACCTTCATTGATAGCGGAGTAATAAGAG
>JBBQIF010000121.1:0-7705 GCA_038324665.1 Bacteroidia bacterium | reverse complement strand
ATAACATTAAGGAGTACGAAGGTGGGTACGATGAATGGAAGTATTGGATGGCTCAAAGAGAGAAAAATAAAGCAATTGATGCAAAGGCTGAAGTGGGTCAGAAAATAATCGCCAAGCAGACGCTGAATATTCCTGAAAATGAGAATAAAATAGTTGAAAAGCAAAAAAAACAGTTGCAGCAGCAGTTAAGTGAGATAGAACAAGAGATTGAGCAGTTAAAATCACAAAAGGCCAATATTGAAAATCAATTAGAAGATTCTTCTAATACAGGGAAGGTTGGCACACTTTCTGAACAGTATCAGCAGAATCAAAACTTACTTAATAGTAAAAATAAAGTATTTGAAACAATATTTGAGCAATTGTTAAGTTTATAAAAATAAATTAAATGACCCTAATAGAGGATTCATACATAAATTAACCAGACGAATGAATAAAAATCAATTACTTTTTCTTTTCCTTGTTTTCTCTTCTTTTATAACTAAAGCGGCAAATGTGCCCATACAATATAAAAATTTCGAATATGAACCTGGAATTAAAACGGTATTATTAACGCAGCACAATAGTTTTGAACGTTTCCCGGCAATCGATTTAAATAGTACCCAACAATTAGAATTGATATTTGATGAAATGAAAACCGAGAATGATAACTATCAATTCACTTTTATTCATTGCTCCGCGAATTGGGAACTTTCTTATTTAAGACCTAATGAATATATAGCTGGTAATTTCTTTGAAAATGTAAATAACTACAGATTTTCCAGCACTACTTTTCAAGTTTATACACACTACAGCATCGTTTTCCCCTCGAATGATATGAAACCTAAACTGAGTGGAAATTATATTTTAAAGGTTTACCGGAACTTTGATGAAACAGATATTGTACTTACGCAGCGTTTCATGGTTGTGGAAGATAAATATATTATCAATGGAATTGCAAATAGCGCTACTATGCCTTCGTTAAGGAATACCATGCAAGAAATAGACTTTTGGGTGGATCTTGGTGATAATATCGTAGCAAATCCATTAATAGATGTTAAATCAACCATTATGCAAAACTTGAGGTGGGATAATGCCATATTTGATTTAAAACCGCGGTTTATCAATGGAAGGAAACTGGATTACAATTATGAGGAAGGTAATTTATTCGAAGCAGGCAATGAATTTAGGTATTTTGATATTAGGAGTTTAAGATTTCTTAGTTTCAACGTGCGCAGAAAGTATATTGAAAATAATATAAAAAATGTTGTATTATATAGTGACAATACAAAAATGAATCTGCCATACCTGCAAACCATAGATTTTAATGGTAAACGGGTAATCGATAATAGAGATGGCGCACTTAAGGGCGATATTGAGGGTGATTATTGCTCTGTGCTTTTTACTTTTATTAGTGATAAATTGAATAAGGACGTTTATATCTTTGGCGAGTTGAGCGACTGGCAGATGAAGGATGAGTTCAAGATGGAATGGAATGAAAATTTCGGCCAGTATGAAGCCACCGTTGTCCTTAAACAGGCTTATTATAACTATTATTATGTTACACCGAAAAAAGATGACCCAACGAAAATTGACCTCTCATATACAGAAGGTAATCACAGTGGGGATGAGAATGATTATTATATTATGACCTATAATAAAAACCCATTTATGCAGTATGACGAACTTCTCGGTACTTTCCATTGTAATACAAGGGTGAGATAAATACGCTATATTATTGATCACGCCCTAGGTTAAAAAATAATTTAAATGAACGAAAAAACAAAAATACTCTGGGCCGATGATGAGATTGACTTGCTGAAGCCCCATATCTTATTCCTTGAACAGAAAGGCTATGAAATGATTACGGTGAATAATGGAAATTCCGCTGTTTCAAAATCCATTTCCGAACGACCAGATATTGTTTTCTTAGACGAAAATATGCCCGGGATTAGTGGTCTTGAAACGTTAAGGCAAATCAAAGCTATAAACCCTGATGTTAAAGTGGTAATGATTACCAAGAGTGAGGAAGAATACATAATGGACGATGCCATAGGTTCTCAGATTGCGGACTATCTGATAAAACCGGTTAACCCCAACCAGATATTACATTCCATAAAAAAACTGATTGACAAAAGCAGGCTGGTAACTGAAAAAACAACCCAAAATTATCAACAGGACTTCAGGAATATCAGCATGATGCTCATGGATAAGTTGAGCCTCGATGAGTGGAAGGATGCTTATAACAAGATTATTTACTGGGAAATTGAACTTGAAAAAAGTACAGATAAAAGCATGGCAGAGGTTTTTGAAAACCAGAAGAAGGAAGCCAACCATAATTTCTGTAAATTCGTTACCCAAAATTATATTAATTATCTGCAACCAACCGGTGATAATGGACCTGTGATGAGTCATAACTTAATGCGCAGGAAAGTAGTGCCCTTATTGGCTGATAACCGTCCTACATTCTTCATTTTAATTGATAATTTAAGGTTAGACCAATGGCGCACATTGGCACCTATTATTAAAGAAAAATTCAAGATTGAAGAAGAGGATCAATACTTAACGATTTTACCGACTACCACACAATATTGCAGGAATGCCATATTCAGCGGTTTGTTGCCAAGTGAGATTGAAAAACGTTTTCCAACTAAATGGAGCAACGATGAAGACGAAGGAGGTAAGAATAATTTTGAAGAAGATTTCTTAAATGATTTGATGCAACGTCTTCGCGTAACTGGTAAAACAAGCTATACAAAAGTTACCAATCTTGATGGAGGCAATGCTTTGGTTGATAATATTCCTAATATGTTTAAGAACCACTTGAATGTAATCGTTTATAATTTTGTAGATGCTTTAAGTCATGCGAGAACAGAGGTAAGTGTAGTGAGAGAATTAGCCGAAAATGAAGCTGCCTATCGTTCTGTTACCGAAAGTTGGTTCAAACATTCCCCGCTTTGGGAAGCCATGCAGATGATAGCGGAGAAAAATGTGAAAGTGGTAATTACCACCGACCATGGTTCTATTAGAGTTAAAAAACCTGTGAAGGTAGTAGGTGATAAGAATACCAATACTAACCTGCGTTACAAACAGGGTAAAAGCCTGAATTACGAGGCGAAAGAGGTATTTGAAATTAAAAAGCCTGAAACAGCTTTTCTGCCAAAGGTGAACATGAGTCAAACATTTATTGTCTGTAAGGAAGACGATTTCTTTGCCTACCCGAATAATTACAATTACTATGTGAATTATTACACCAACACGTTTCAGCACGGTGGTATTTCTTTAGAGGAGATGATGGTGCCATTTATTGTTTTGGAAAACAAATAAAATGTTATCTGTTTTCCCTAATAACCATTAACTAAATAACTAATAACTTCACCATAATATGACAATTGATGAGGCGCAACAAAAGGTAGACGAATGGATAAAAACCATTGGTGTGCGTTACTTCAACGAATTGACCAATACAGCCATTCTGATGGAAGAAGTAGGGGAGTTGGCGCGTGTGATGGCTCGCAGGTATGGAGAGCAATCCTTTAAAGAAAGCGATAAGAACATCAACCTTGAAGAAGAAATGGCCGATGTTTTATGGATCTTGGTTTGTTTGGCAAATCAAACCGGTGTGAATTTAACTGAGGCTTTCAAAGCAACGATAGATAAGAAGACTAAACGCGATACTACAAGGCATAGCGAGAATGAGAAACTGAAGTAGTTTTCTGGTAGAGCTCGTCATCCTGAAAAAATATTGTTGTTCTGAACAATATTTTGTTCAAGATGTCGACGCCACTGACGTTGAAACTTTATTAATTCCCCCTTTTTAAACGATTTTATGTATTTTTGCATTAAGGAACCATTGCCCGTTTTATGATACAAAATTGTTAAAAATTAATTTTAGTTGACACCAACATGAAACCCGGCACCTACAAACACTACAAAGGCAAGCTCTATAAAGTAATTGGCATTGCCAAACACTCTGAATCATTAGAAGAATTAGTTGTGTACCAGCAATTGTATGGAGAAATGGGGCTTTGGGTGAGGCCATTGGCCATGTTTAATGAAAATATTGAAGTGGATGGAAGGCAAGTCAAACGCTTTGAATTATTAAGCGAAGAATAATGTAACTGCAGCAAATAATAAAGTCATCCGATGTTTTTTATTTTATTGACTATGTTTGTATGGAAATTTAACAAGACAAAAAATGAAAAAATTAATTTTTTACATCGGGGTTCTATTTTTGCTTATTCAATGCCAAGGCAGTATTAAAAATAAAGATGCAAGGGTGGAACAAGAATCTGGAACTACTGCGGTGGACATGGCTGTGGTAAAACCTGAATTACCAAAAGACAGCAGTAATTTGTATGGCTTTTGGGTTGGTTATTTTAATGAAGATCTTGGTGACAATGTGGATTCTGACGAATATTTTGATGATTCCTACTATGATGGAAAGGCAAATAAAATCAATATTTCTATCGACAGAATCTTCGGAGACAGCGCATGGGGACATAGTGTTGTAGCAGGAAATGACCGACCTTTTGCAGGAATTGTTAAGAAAAGGGACAGCTTTTCATATTTTGAAGTCAGGGAGCCGGGAGATAATAAATATGACGGTGCTTTTAACTTTCAGATGAATGATACGGCTTTAACCGGCACTTGGGCGGCTTATGGAAAAGTAGAAACCCCAAAAAGAAAATATATTTTAAGTCGTAAGGTCTTTCATTATAACCCTGATCAAATGTTAGATAACATAAGAAGCTTTGTGAATAATAAGAAATCTAAGCAAAAGTACGATAAGGAATGGGGAGAAGAACTTACAATGTTTGCCTCAGCTACCGATAAAATTTATAAACTCAATGCCTCTAATAAAATTCTAACAAAAAAGAATGTAGAAAATCTCAAAAAAGGAGACTTGCTTGTCATAAGGAATGCTATTTATGCAAGGCATGGTTATTCCTTTAAGAACATGGCTTTACGCGTATTTTTTGATGCCCAGGATTGGTACATTCCTTTGTATGCTAACATCAAAACCGATCTTACTGAAATTGAAAAACAGAATATTCAATTGTTCCTCCTTTATGAGAAGAATGCTAAGGAATATTACGATTATTTTGGTCGTTAGTTGTTTGTTGGCATGTATTGATAACAATGCCAATAGAACTACAGCTTTCACTACAATAAATAATCCCATTTTAGAGAAGCCATGCGTTATTATTGATTCCTTAGGAGAATGGAGTGAAATTATTTTTGACAGATCTGGTATGATCGAAAAAATGGCTTACGCAGAAACAGCTAATTTTATACATGAAAGAATCTATCCATGTGCACGATGTTTTCTCCGGCCTGAAGCCGCCGATGCATTATTAGGTGCAAATAAATTAGCGATGAAAGAAGGACTGCGGCTGGTAATCTACGATTGTTACAGACCGAAAATGTACCAGCAAAAGATGTTTGATCTAGTAAAAAACCCTGATTATGTTGCCAAGCCGGGCAAAGGCTCCATGCATAACAAGGGTTTGGCTGTTGACCTTGGTCTTGCTGATAACAAAGGAACATTACTTGACTTTGGTTCAGCCTTTGACGAGTTTTCAGAAAAGTCTCATTATTTATGCAATGGCATTTCAATAGAAGCAAAAAGCAATAGGAAAAAGTTGAGGGAAATGATGGTCATGGCGGGTTTTGAACCTTATAAAAATGAATGGTGGCATTTCAGCTACACAAAAAAATCTTACGAAGCAGATGACTTTATATGGGATTGCAATAAATAAAAAAAGTCTGCTAAGACTTTTAGTTTGTATGGGAATGGGCTATTTTTCATTCCTCATGGTTTTGATCACCCTGCAATATATTCCATTGCAGTTTGATGTTGCATTCCTTCAAATCAAACAGGAAGAAATCAAGCTCTTTTACTACAAGATTGCTTTTTTTACCCATGTTTACACCAGCATTTTTGTATTGATGATAGGCTTTTTTCAGTTTTCTAATTACCTGAGAATGAAATATAGAAATGTACACAGAACACTTGGAAAAGTTTACATCGTATTGGTTTTATTTTTGGCAGGACCGTCCGGCCTGATAATGGGTTATCATGCAAACGGAGGATGGGTTAGCCAGGTTTCGTTTTGTTTGCTCGCCATGTTATGGATGGTATTCACTTACAAGGCTTATGCTTATGCAAGAAAAAGGGAATGGACAAAGCACAAAAATTTCATGTACAGAAGTTATGCCCTCACGCTTTCGGCCATCAGTTTGCGCCTTTTCAAATGGATAATTACAGGTTTGTTTGAACTGCCACCAATGGATGCTTACCTTATTGTTGCATGGGCAGGCTGGGTTGTCAATTTAGGGGTTGCAGAAGTATTAATCCGCAAAGCAGCTAAGATTCGTTTTTCAATTGCTCTAGTTCCTTCCACACAAAATCAAATAACTCCCCAACATACTCAGGTGTGAAGTTAAATTCAATATTACCTGCTTTGTAAAGTTCCGGTATAGTTTTGGTATAGCCAAGGCTCAGCATATTCTTATAGGCATCAAGTCCTTTTTTCTTGTCGAGCAATACATTGCGCCAAATAGCGATAGCACCTAATTGTGCAAATCCATATTCAATATAATAGAAAGGCACTTCGAATAAATGCAATTGCTTCTGCCAACTATTTGCATAGTAATTTTCGTATCCGGAAATGTCCGATACTTGCGTGTCAAAACGTTTGGCAGTAGTTACCCAATTCTCAGTTCTTTCTTCAATGGTATGCGTTGGATTGATATATAGCCAGTGCTGATAGGCGTCAATCGTAGCAATCCAAGGTAGAGTGGAAATTACACCTTCCAGTTGTTCAATTTTGGCCCGTTTCAGGTCTTCGGGGTTGGATAGGAACGCATTCCATCCTTCCATACTAATTAATTCCATGGCCATGCTAGCAACTTCGGCAACCTCCATCGGTACATTTTTAAAGGCATTAAGTTTCAGGGATTCGCTTAAAAAGGAATGCATAGCATGTCCCGATTCATGAACCATTGTTTCAACATCCCTGAGACTACCTGCAGCATTCATGAAAATAAACGGAATACCACTTTCTGCAAGAGGGTAATTATAACCTCCGGGAGCTTTCCCCAATCTGCTTTCCAAGTCCAGAAAACCTTTCTCAGCCATAATGTTTAAATTCCTTGCAAACTGAGGATCAATTATGTCTAAACATTGGATAGTTTTTTCCAACAGGTCTTTGCCATCTGTAAAGGGTTTTAAGGGTTCCTTATTCTCAGGGTCAACTGCCATGTCATAAGGTTTTAGTGCGCTTAAGCCCATTTTTTCTTTCCGTTCTAGGTCAAGTTTATGGCACAAAGGCACCACTTTTTGGGCTATCGCATCCTGAAAATTATAGCAATCCTGCACAGAATAATCAAATCTTCCCATGGCCTGATGCATATAATCTCTGAAATTAGGGTAACCAGTGTTGGTAGCTACCAAATGTCTTCTTTCAATCAATTCGTTGAATAGTATATCTAGTTCATCTCGTCTTGTAAGCCTTACTTCATTGATGGCTTCATAAGCTATTTTCCTTATGTCTCTGTCTGGCTTCTTTAAGTAATTCGAGGCTTGCTGCAGCGTCAATATTTTCCCTTCTAGTTCAACAGAAAGGCTACCTGTAATGGTGCCATATTTTTGTGCTAGGGTTTGCAACTCCGCCAGTATAGGGATATTTTCTTCAGAGTAAAGTTTTATAGCATTGTTAATAGC
>JBBQIF010000120.1:0-7725 GCA_038324665.1 Bacteroidia bacterium | reverse complement strand
CTAAGGCGCAAGGACAAGGAAATACTTATACTACACCTACTTTTTGGCAGTATTTAAGGATCAAAAAGCAATTTAGAAAGTTAAAACATTTAAGTGAGGAGAATTAAAAAATTTATTGATGATTTTAATCATACTTTTAATGTATGTAATTTACTTGGTATGGTTAACTTTGCAGACACTCAACAAATCGGGCTTACGAATAATTAATTTATGCAACAGATACTGGAAAAACACCCATATATCCAACAAATTATTGCTTTGGAAAAGCAATATGAAGACAGGATGGAATTTCATTCTCATATTGAAAGTATACTGACACAAATGGGCGAGGATAAGGATTTTCTTAAACTGGTGGTAAAAAGAAATTTTGATGATGAAGGGTTTTTGAAGCAGCAGTGGACTGGTTATAATATTCCATTTTTCTATGTTCACGAAACAGAACATTACAATTTGAAGATTCACTTATTTCCACCTGAAAAAGAGGGTCGGAAAAACATAGCTGCGCATTGTATCCACCATCACAATAATTATATTTTAACTACAAATGCCTTCTTTGGCTCCGGTTATGAAACGTTTTTATTCGAAAGACATCCGGTTGTGGATTACAATAACCTTGCGTCGGAATTGAAAATTGCAAGGCATTTCCATCAGAAGGACTTTAACCCTAGTAGAGTAAATAGTTGGGAACCCCACGTAGTACTTATTCCAGAAAGTTTTTCTGCCACAATTCTTATTTGGACACCAGATAAAAAAAGGAAAACAGATAATTTAAGGCAGAACCCATTGTTAAAAATAATTAAGACACCATTGAGATGGATGATACATAAGTTAAACCTGACTCAGAAATTCGGTATTGCCGAAAAGAAAACCTATCAATTTTATCCAAACACCAAAGGAAAAGGCTATAAGGCAATTGAAGAGAATGAGTATTTTGCGCCTACAAAAGCGGAAAAGGGGCCTACTGTTGATGCCTATTCAGCCCAAATGATTTTTGCCTTTATACAACGGGTTGGTTTAGCAGATAAAGATTATTTTGAAAAGATTAAATCTTCTTTGCCGACATACTATTTGCCTTGGATTGAAATGCTTATTAAAGATGAAGCCATTGGAGATGTGTATCACCGAACTGTTATTAATATTCCACAAAAGACGTATTACAAGGAAGACATTCTGCAAGCATCAAATCAGACAATCAATTCTATTTGAAAATTATTTATTATTCCCCTCATCCAACACATGATATTGTGAGCGAAGTTGGATACGCAACCCATCAAAGGGAAGTTATTAATGCCCTAAAAGCCCTTGGACATACAGTAATTCCTGTTATTATGGGAGGAACTGAAAAAGGTAACTTATCTCCCGCCGGAATTGCGGCACCAAAAAATAGCTTTAAGGCATGGATAAAGAAATTAATGCCTCGTTTTATCTGGACTTCATTAAAAGATTTTCAATTAATGCAGCATGATAAATATGCAGCCAAAATGCTTGAAGAGGCAATTATACAACACCAACCTGATTTAATCTATGAGCGCTCAGAATATTTGCAGGACAAAGGAGTGGACGTTATAAAAAAATATAAAATCAAGTATTTTTTAGAAATTAATGCTCCGTTTGCTGAAGAGATGAAAGGTTTTGAAGGCTATTCTGTTTGGCATAATTTGGCGCATAAAAAGGAGCAACATAAAAATGATCAGGCAGATAAAATATTTGTAGTTTCCTCTGCATTGAAATTTTTTATTGAGAAAGCTTATAAAGTCAGCCCGGAAAAAATTATCATCCAACCCAATTGTATTAATCTGGAAAAAGTTTTAGTAGATCCGATAAAAGTTGATAGACTAAAAAATGATTTCAATTTAATATGTCAAAAAACGATAGGATTTGTAGGATCGATTTTTCCTCACCATGGGGTCGATATATTGATAGATGCTTTTGAGATAGTCGTGCTTCAAAAACCTGAAGCAAGACTGTTAATAGTTGGTGATGGTAGCATTCTGGATGATTTGAAAAAAAGGGCAGCAGATAAAAAGTTGGCTGATAAAGTGATTTTTGCAGGTAAACAAGATCACGATGAGGTCTTTAATTTTATATCCCTGATGGATATTTGTGTTATGGCAAAATCTAACTGGTATGGTTCCCCGATAAAGATATTTGAGTACGGTGCTATGGGCAAACCGGTGATTGCCCCGGATACCATTCCCGTTCAGGATGTAATGGAAAATAAAGTCCATGGGTTGCTGGTAGAAATGAATAAGGATGAAGTGGCAAAAGCAATTATCAATTTTCTTGATAATCCTGACTATTCAGGCAGACTGGCCAGTAATTTCAATCAGTTGATTATAGAAAAATATACATGGGAGAAGGTTGCCCAGCGGATAATTGCCGAATGTGCTTAAGAATTAATAAATGAAAACATTCTCTCAATTAAAGAAAAACCTGAAACTTGATTATACAGGTTTAGAGCATATAAGGATTGCGGTGCTTGGCGATACTGCAACACAATTTTTGGTTCAGTCTATCAGGGCAATGGGGTACGATTATGGGTATAACCTGGAAATTTGGGAAGCCGATTTTAATCAAGTAGAGCGACAAGTTTTTGATTCTGGTTCTGAACTGTATGAATTTAATCCTACTTATGTAGTCATTTTCCAATCAACCCATAAACTGCTAGGAAAATATAATAAATCAAAGTCGGAGGAAAATGCTCAACTAGCTGACAACGAATTGACATTGATTGAGAATATAAGCACAGCTTTAAATTCAAACCTACAGGCAAAGATTATTTATTACAATTATCCGGAAATAAATGATGGGGTGTATGGCAATTATGCCAACAAGACCGAGTCATCCTTTTTATTTCAATTGCGGAAACTCAACTATGAATTGATGGTATTTGCCGCAAAACAACATAACTTTTTTCTTTGCGATATCTCAACATTACAGAATCAATCGGGTAAAAGTAATCTTTTTCAAACCTCTGTTTATATCAATACGGACATGGTGCTTAGCATAGATGCACTGCCATCTGTTGCAAAATTGACGCTTGATATTTTAGGATCCATTGACGGAAAATTCAAGAAATGTGTGATCCTTGACTTGGATAATACACTTTGGGGAGGCGTTATAGGCGACGATGGCATTGAGAATATTCAGTTGGGTAGTCTTGGGATTGGCAAGGCATTTACGGAGTTCCAGTATTGGATTAAAAAGCTTAAAAACAGAGGTATTATTTTAGCAGTTTGTAGTAAAAACACAGAATCTGTGGCAAAAGAACCATTTGAGAAACATCCTGATATGGTGCTTCACTTGGAGGACATTGCTGTTTTTATGGCCAATTGGGAAAATAAAGCAGATAATATCAGGCAAATTCAAAGGGTACTGAATATAGGTTTTGATTCAATGGTTTTTTTAGACGACAATCCATTTGAAAGGAATATAGTAAGGGAAAATATTCCTGAAATTACCATCCCTGAATTACCAAAGGACCCAGCTGATTACCTGGAATATCTTTATACCCTTAATTTATTTGAAACGGCATCGTTCTCAAATGAAGATTCAGAAAGGACAAAATTATACCAAGTAGAGGCTCAACGGACTGTCCTTCAACAAAAATTTACCAATGAAGGAGATTTCCTCCAAAGTTTGAATATGCTTTCTTTGGTCGAACCATTCACTAAATTTAATACACCAAGAGTAGCACAACTTTCACAGCGATCAAATCAATTTAATTTACGTACTGCTCGCTATACAGATTCGGATATTGAATTAATTTCTAATTCCGATAATTATTATACATTTGCATTCACTTTAGAGGATAAATTTGGCAATAACGGCTTGATCTGCGTCATAATTCTTGAAGTTGAAAGTGATAAGAAATTATTCGTCGATACTTGGTTTATGAGTTGCAGGGTTTTAAAAAGGGGAATGGAGGAATTTGTATTAAATACAATAGTGAATTTTGCAAAGGAGAAAGGATTTAGCAGTTTAATTGGAGAATATCTGCCTACAGCAAAAAATGAGATGGTTAAAAACCATTATAAGAACCTCGGATTTAAAGAAGCTGGAGAAGAGTGGGTACTTGATGTCAACGAATATGAAAATAAAAAGTGTTATATAAATAAAAAATAAAAAATGGAAAAAAGCGAAATTTTAAAACAGGTCAATGCAATTTTTGTAGATATTCTTGACAATGAAGGATTGGTGTTAACTGAAGTTACAACTGCAAATGATGTTGAAGACTGGGATTCTCTAACACATATCCATCTTGTGGTAGCAATAGAAAAACATTTTGGTATCCGCTTTACCTCTCAGGAAATCCAGGGTTGGAGCAATATTGGCGAAATGGTAGATTGTATAGCATCTAAATAATTTATATTTATAAAATGAATCAGAATCAGGACAATATGATGAACTATGTTGTAGAACAAATTAGTTCAAAAAATCAGTTGCACAGCAAAAAAATTACTAAGAACCTGGGCAAATTTGATGATGCGTATTTTACAAGGGCCAATAATTTTCTTAAAAGGTATGTTAAGCTTTTGGAAAATGAGGGCAAAACGCTCGACTATGCGATTGATTGTTACCTGCAGATGATAGCTGACGTTAACTACGAATCAGTTCAGTTCCTCCAGACCGGTGAATATACCAGCAAATCTTTTGAAGAAGTAAACAAAAGAGTATATGATAATCCTGCAATAATGGAATATTATATGCACGCTTTGGTAATGTCACAATTTCTATGGACCCACCATTATGATATATTGCTGTATTTCAATAAAGTGATTTCTGATAATAGCAAGAACATTAGTCGTTATTTGGAAGTAGGTGGTGGTCACGGACTATATATCTCTGAAGCAATTGGCATCATTGGCGAAATGGCACATTATGACCTCGTAGATATCAGCAAGAGTTCAATTGAAATTGCAAAAAAAATGATTTCTAATGATAAAGTTAACTACATGCTTACAGATGTATTTGAATATTTCCCGGAGAATAAATATGATTTTATCACCATGGGCGAAGTTTTGGAACATGTTGAAGACCCGGTTAACCTGCTTAAGAAGTTACATTCCCTTTTGAGTGATAACGGCAAACTTTTCATTACTACACCAACCAATGCGCCTGCTATTGATCATATATACTTATTCAGGAATGCAGATGATATCCGCAAGGTAATTTCTGATGCTGGTTTCAATGTGGAAGATGAACTTTGTGTATATTCTGAGGATATGCCAGCCGAAAAAGCTGAAAAATTCAAAGTTTCAATGATGTATGCCGGTCTTTTAGTTAAGAAATAATAAGATTGGACGGACTTGAATTTCATCATGTCGGTGTAGTTGTGGAGAGTATTCAAACTTCCGCAGAACATTATGCTGCATTATTCGGCAAAGAAAGTATTTCGGCTATCATACACATTGACTCCCAAAAAGTAAATGTGTGCTTTGTTAAAATGGGTCCTGATAGTTTCATAGAACTAGTAGAACCTGTTGGCGAGGATTCACAGGTTTATAAACTCTTAAAAAAAAGGGTTACCTATTACCATATAGGTTATAAAGTAAATGATATTGAGCTTGCAGTTAGTAAAATGGAAGCCATGAATTACAAGCCAATGGACTACTTCAATTCTGAAGCTTTTGAAGGTAAAAGATGCATTTTCTTATTCTCTCCTGAAGCACACCTTATTGAATTGATTGAAAATTAACTACTGTTCTTAATTGATTACCTTCAATATTGAAAAAAGTAAAAAATGATATTTAATTCTTTAGAATTTTTACTTTTCTTCGTCCTTTTTTTCTTTCTTTACTGGTTGGTTTTTAAGAACCACCTGAAACTTCAAAACTTCTTTATTCTCATTGGCAGTTACCTGTTCTACGCTTGGTGGGACTGGCGGTTTCTGCTGTTAATAATTGGCACTTCTGTTTTAAATTATTTCCTTGGTATTTATATTCATAAAGCTACAAAAACCGGTACCAAGAAATTACTTTTGGCTATCGGGGTGTTAGAAGGATTAGGCCTCTTATTCACTTTTAAGTACCTCAATTTCTTCATTACTTCTTTAACGGAAGTTACCTTGGCTGCCGGCATTAATTTAAATATCCATACGCTGAAATTGATACTCCCTTTAGGTATTAGCTTTTACACTTTCAGAACCTTAAGCTATGTATTAGATATCTATAAGAACAAGATTAAACCTACTACTGATGCAATCGTATTTTTTACGTATGTAGCTTTTTTCCCCTCATTAATTTCAGGGCCTATTGATAGGGCTTCGGCATTGGTACCACAACTTGAAAAGAAAAGAATATTTGATTATTCACAAGCTGCAGATGGGATGCGGCAAATTCTGTGGGGCCTGTTTAAAAAGGTGGTAATTGCGGATAATTGTGCGGCTCTTACCAACCAGATTTTTGATAATTATTTAACGTATCCTGCAAGTTCACTTGTTCTGGGAGCTTTCTTTTTTACCATTCAGGTTTACGCAGATTTCTCCGGATATTCCGATATGGCAATTGGTATTGCAAGGTTGCTGGGTTTTAATATTACAAGGAATTTTAACTTTCCTTTCTTCTCCCAAAATATTGCCGAATTCTGGCAAAAATGGCATATTTCCCTTACCTCTTGGATGACCGATTATGTTTTTTCCCCATTGAATATCGCTTTCAGGGATTATGGCAATTTGGGAATGATCTTGGCCATTTTCATTAATTTTATTGCAGTAGGTGCATGGCATGGCGCTAACTGGACTTTCATATTCTATGGGTTTCTACAGGCCTGCCTTTTTATCCCCATGATCTTAAGGGGAACCTTGTTTAAGAAGAAAAAAATGTCAAAGGATAAATTGTTGCCCTCGTTTTCTGAATTAAAGAATATGATACTGACATTTACCCTTGTAATGCTTACCATCATAATTTTTAGGGTTGATAGCGTGATGGATGGCATTATTTATTTGAAAAGAATCATATCCTTCTCCTTATTCTCAGTCCCGGAAATCACCAATAACAGGACCAATGCAATTATTGCACTTTTATTCATTGCAGTTTTGCTTGTTGTGGAATGGCTGCACAGGGATAAACAACATGGATTGCAAATAGAGAAGGTGAAAAGCTTTGGCATCAGGCTATTTATATATTATGCTTTGATATTTTCAATCGTTTATTTCGGACCAACAGGAGCCAATCAGTTCATTTATTTTAAATTTTAAGGACATGAAAAAATTTGTCATCAGATTATTGTATTTATTACCTATTCCTTTATTGATAATGGGGATTAATTACCGTGAAGATCCAGCAAATATATTCAGAAAAGGACCCTATGAAATGGGCATTGTTGAGAACCTTATCAATGGCAATAATGTAACCAATGTCACCAATTATGACGAGCGATTATTGCAAAAATATTTTATTGCAAAAATGAAAGATTGCCCTGCCACCATTATAGTTGGTTCCAGCCGCGTGATGCAATTGGGCAATTCGTATTTTACGGGAGAAAAATTGATTAATAATGGAGTGAGTGGAGCTTCACTTGAGGATATACTAGCCATTTATAATTTATATGAAACAAAGGGTTGCAAGATCAAAAAAATAATCGTAGGTCTAGACCCTTATTTTTTAAATGAAAACAATGATCAGTCGAGATGGAGAGTACTTACCCAAGAATACAATAACTGCCTCGTGAAATTACACCTCAATACTTATCAGGAAAAGCTTCCGATACTTGACTCCAGATATA
>JBBQIF010000119.1:0-7773 GCA_038324665.1 Bacteroidia bacterium | reverse complement strand
TGTCCGCCATAGGAGGATGGGAAGGTTTCGGAAAATGGGGTAAGTCAGAAGACCTGCCAGAATCAATTGAATATTCAGTGCTTCGGGAAAAGAGCTTTGGAACTTTATGATGATCAACCGACCAAATAAGTTTCATTTTATTTCTAAAACACCGAATTTATCGTTTGAAAAAGTGTTTTTTAAAAATAAGAAATATAGAAGCAGCTTAATAGCAATATTCCTATGGAAAGCAACACTTATGGCGCAACCATCCATGGTGGATTCTGTTTACAAAGTAGAAGGAACTACTGTGACCTCCAACCGTTTGGCAAATTTTTCTTACGGAACAAAAATAATAACCATTGATAGCCTTTCAATGAATCAGTATAAGACTAAAAATTTAGCTGATTTATTGTCCAATGAAAGCCCATTATTTATTAAATCCTACGGCATGGGTTCTTTAGCAACTTCTTCTTTCAGAGGAGGAAGCGCTGGTCATACCGCAATTTTATGGAATGGATTTAATCTCAACAGCCCTATGAACGGTCAATTGGATATGGCGTTGTTACCGGTTAATTTCTGCGATGCGATATCACTTCAGTATGGAGGATCAAGTGCCCTGTGGGGAAGCGGCGCAGTAGGTGGTGCTATCCACTTAAATTCTGTCCCTAAATTCAACAAAGGAATTACTACAAGTATCAATTCTTCGGCAGGAAGTTTTGGAACGCATAATCAACAAGTGTCAGTTGAAATCAGTAAAAAGAAATTTATCTCTTCACTTAAATTGTTTAGCAGCGGTGCTAAAAATAATTTCGAATACACCAATATCTATTCAAATGATGACCGAAAAATTACGCAAACAAATGCCGAATTAAAAAACTACGGCATATTGTCTGAGAATAATTTACTGATGAATAAAAATCAAAGGATGAACCTGAATATCTGGTATCAGCTCACCGACCGAAACCTCCCTCCTACCATGCTACAGACTAGCAGTACAGCAAAACAGAAAGATGAAAACTTAAGAATTACCTCTGAATGGAAATACGATAAAAAGAAAACTGTCACCTCTACTAGAGTAGCATACTTTGATGAAAAAATCTTATTCAATGACGGAATAAAACGCTTTACAAACCATGCACAATCTCTGATTGCGGAAGTAGAAACTAGAATAAACTTTAACAAGCAGCATTCCATCAATTCAGGTATCAATAATACCTTTTCTACTGCACTTACGGATGGCTATCCTTATCGACCGCAACAAAACCGAACAGCACTTTTTGCTTCTTACCTTTATCTTTCAAAGAATGAAAAACTAAAAGCCAATACTTCGTTGAGGAAGGAATTCATAACGGGCAGAACTGTCCCACAGGTTTGCTCGTTTGGAGCAGATTATCAACTATCTAAATCCCTTGCAATAAAAGGCAATGTTGCTAGGGTATATCGCCTCCCGACTTTTAATGACCTGTATTGGTCGCCGGGAGGTAATCCTAACTTATTACCAGAAAGCGGTTATTCCGAAGAGGTCGGTTTTAAATATGTTATGAAGTCAAAAAGCAACCTTGTTTCTTTCACAACAGAACAAACCATCTTCAACCGCAACATGGATAATTGGATCATCTGGCTACCTAGCACCAATTACTGGACACCGCAAAACCTTATGAAAGTATGGAGCCGCGGAATTGAAACCAATACTGCATTGTCCGTCAATTTTCACGCTATAAAAGTGAGTCTTTCTGCCAGTACAAATTATGTAATTTCAACTAATCAGGCACTTACTACACCAAATGATGCTTCGGTTGATAAACAATTAATTTATGTACCAATGTATAGTGGGTTGGGGAAACTTACCATGGAATATAAGCGTTTTATTTTCTCTTACAGACAACATTATACTGGCTATAGATACACCTCATCAGACAATTCAGAATTCCTAACTCCCTATACTTTAGGCTCAGCTTATCTGTCTTATAAAGTAAAGAAAAAGCTTTGGAACTGCGGCGCTTTTTTCCAGGTCAACAATATACTGAACTCTCAGTATCAGGTAGTGCTGAACAGGGCCATGCCCATGCGCAATTTCACTGCAGGCATTTCGATTGAAATCAACCATAAATTAAATTCAAAAAATAAATAATAAATTAACATGCAATCAAACTTTCACAAATTCCAATTACTAAAATATTCAAAAATGTATAACAAATCTACAAGTCTAATCTTCCTTCTAACTTGCTTCATTTTAACCGCATTTAATGCCAAGGCACAAACAATTTCCACCTTCGAAAACCTGAACCTAGATACCATGGATTATTGGGATGGTTCTGACAGTCCCCTAGGTACCACATTCACGGATGGCAATGCCCTTTTTCATAATTATTACGACACTTCTTATGGAGGGTTTTGGAGTGAGGGCTGGGCCTACAGCAAAGAAGAGGACAGCATTACATCCTTCAGTATTTTCAGTGCAAGGCCGGGTATGGGATATAAATCAGCAAAATACTTAATCGGTCAGCAGGATGCCAAGATTATTGTAACTGGCAGCGGAAAAGGTAAAAAAATCAATGGTTTTTTTATTACCAACAACACATATACTGCAAACGCATTGCAAGATGGCGACTTGTTTAGCAAGCAATTTGGAGGCCTCACCGGTAACGATCCGGACTTTTTTAAAATAAAAATACAAAAGTATTATAACGGTGTTCTCACCAATGACAGTGTTGTATTCTACCTGGCTGATTACCGTGATGCGGATAACAGCAAAGATTATATTGTGAAAAATTGGCGTTGGGTCGATCTCTCTACCTTAGGAAATGTGGACAGTCTTGTATTTCATCTGACTTCTAGCGACAACGGTCAGTTCGGCATGAACACACCAGCTTTTTTCTGCATCGATGATTTTACTACAGCCAATTACAATGCAGCCCTTACAAATATTCAACGTCAATCATCAATCTCAATATACCCAAATCCGGCCAATGATATTATCTATGTGGCTATTAATACTATCAGTTCCATCAAATCAAATTTTGAGATTCTTGATATCACTGGCAAGGTAATTTCATTTGGAATTTTAAATCCAGATACTACTCAAATATCTGTTGCAGAATTGCCTTCAGGAATTTATTATTTAAAAACTGTCAGTGATCAATTTACCGCCAATAAAATGTTTATCAAGCAATAGTTATGAAACTGTTTTTTGTCTGTTTACTCTCGATGTTATCGTATCATGCATCTGTCGCTCAGTTTGCACCGGGTGTTGGCAAAATTGGCACCACTGCCATACATAAAGACAGTTCAATATTCAAATTCTGGGCAACCAAATGTTCAATTAAAAGAGGGTACAAGGATATTTCCAATACTGCTCTCGGATATGCAAATGTTGGTGACAGCTCAATGGCTACCGGAATGCCAGGTGAAAAAGGCGTAGTGAGTTTGGGCGATAGCGGCATTGCCATTCTTACTTTTGCAAGTCCAATAAAAAATGGACCGGGTTGGGATTTTGCAGTTTTCGAAAACACTTTTATTGACACCTTCCTCGAGCTAGCGTTTGTTGAAGTAAGTTCAGATGGACTCAATTATTTCAGGTTCCCTGCCACTTCATTAACACAGGACACAATACAAACTGCAGGCTTTGGCTTTACACAACCTACGGCAGTTAATAATTTGGCAGGTAAATACCGTGCATTATATGGCACACCATTCGATTTACAGGAATTGTCTTCAACACCTGGATTGGATATTAATGCGATTACCCATGTGAAAATTATAGATGTAGTTGGTAGCATTGATAATAAATATGCAACGCTCGATCAATACGGACACAAGGTGAACGACCCCTGGCCCACACCTTTTGGCTCCAGCGGTTTTGACTTAGATGCTGTGGGCGTTATCAATAGTGCATTTTCCAAACTTGATCATTTAAATAAACAATTAGGATTTAATCTTTATCCCAATCCCGCAAAAGGAAATTGTTCTTTTCAATTTAGCACAAATGAGGCATCTTCAATCAAAGTAATTATTACTGATTTAGCGGGTAAAGAAATTCAAATAGTTTCAATTTATACAAAAAAAGGTTCGCAAGCAATTCAACTTGATTTATCGGGTATGCAAAATGGATTATACTTTATAAATATGTTGACATCGGATGGGTTGACGACTAAAAAAACAATCGTTCAAAATGATTGAAAAAAATAAAATAATTCTATGTTTCATCTTCAGTTTGGCACTTTTTTCATGTAGGAAAGACCATCCTTCTGCTGTTAAAAAGGACAATATTGATATTACAGCAAATGGTATATATGTTATCAACGAAGGCAATTTCCAATTTGGCAATGCCACCGTAAGTTATTTCGATCCTGATAAAAACACTGCGAGCGGAGATTTATTTCAACCTGCTAACAACCGGCCTCTAGGTGATGTTTGCCAGTCGCTATATTTTTTCAATAGCAAAGCATATATTGTGTTAAACAATTCAGGAAAAATTGAAGTGGTAAATGCTCAAACTTTTGTGTCCTCAGCCACTATTAAAGGCTTTACTTCTCCAAGGTATTTCCTGCCGGTGAGTAATAGCAAAGCCTATGTAACCGACCTTTCATCAAATGCGATTGCAATCGTTAACCTCAGCACCAATGCCATTTCAGGCAGCATTCCTTGTAAAGGCTGGACAGAAGAATTATGTATAGCCTACGGAAAAGTTTTTGTCACCAATAAAAAAAGTGATAAAATTTATATCATCAACACCATTGACGATATAATAATTGATAGTATAAAAGTCGGTTATTCTCCAGGCTATATAAGAGAAGATAAGAATGGCAAACTCTGGGTATTGTGTGCCGGCAATCCTTCAAAAAAAAATAATGCCAGCCTCCACCGTATCAACCCTGCTACCAACGCAGTAGAGCAAACGTTTTCTTTTCCTTCTATTGATGACAGCCCTTGGCGCCTTAAATCAAACGGCTCTAATGATACACTCTTCTATTTAAATAATGGTGTATATCAGTTTCCAATAAGTGCAGCCGCATTGCCTTTAACACCGTTAATAACTCAGGGACAAAATAATTTTTATGGTTTGGGTATCGACCCAAAAAATGGCACCATTTATGTGTCCGATGCATTGGATTTTGTACAGAAAGGCATTGTTTATAGGTACATGCCAAACGGCACCTTCATCAATACATTTAAGGCAGGCATCATACCCGGAGATATTTATTTTAAATGAGCATACTACACAAAGAAAAAAAATGTCCAAGATGCAATGATTTATTCGAATGCAAAGTGGGCAATATTACCCAATGTCAATGCTATGACTTGAAGTTGCCACAGGACCGAAAAACATTTGTAAGCAAAACTTACGATGATTGTTTATGTGGGGAGTGTCTTTCAGAAATAATTAAATTTGAATTTCTTAATTAAATATAAAAAGCCTTCATGACCATCAAAAAAAGCATTGTGTACCTTATACTAGTTTCCAGCTTATTTTGTTGTGGCCATCCTTCCAAAAAATCGGCAATAAATGTCAAGTCCTTTGAACCCATTGAATATGCACAGCGATTTGGGATTATACATTTTGAAAACAGTAGCCGCATTTTTTACCTGAACAACAAAGACACACAATGGAGTTTAAGTTTCGATGAGCATATAAAAAACCCACCGCGTATTGCAATACTCTCAACGGTTTTTGCCGGTTCCCTTGAATTGCTCAATCAACAGGAACAAATAGTCGCAATCGATAATTACAAATTTTATTCTGATACTACTATTTTAAATTTGATTGCGAAAGGGACCATCATTTCAGTTGGTGAAGAAGGTCAGGTACAACTAGAAAAACTATTGGCTCAAAGGCCGGATATCGTGATCTCAAGTTCTTCGGAATTTAGTAAAAATGCCATTGGGCAGCGACTTGAAAACAGGGGAATTAAAGTTTTGTATTGTGACAATTTCAAGGAGACTCACCCCCTCGCCCGCGCAGAATGGATTAAATTCTTTGGCGTCATCACAGGGCAATCTAGGATGGCAGATAGTATTTTCGAGATGGTAAAATATAATTACAATGCATTGACTATGCGTGCAAAAAAACGCAATACCGACAGTGTGAATGGAATAAAAATCCCTCAACCAAAAATACTTACCGAGGCCATGTTTGGCGACTCTTGGTTTGTGCCCGGTGGCGGCAGTTATACGGCTCAATTAATAGCTGATGCCGGTGGTGAATATATTTTCAAAGAAAAAGTACCATTGCACACTTACCCCATGAGTCTTGAAGATGTTTTAGTAAGGGCAAAGGATGCGGATATTTGGATAAATATTAACCGTTACAAGACTTTCGATGAACTAAGAAGAATAGACAAGCGCTATACCTTGTTCAAATCCTTTAGCGAGCATCAACTGTTCAATAACAATAAAAGGGAGAACCCACAAGGCGGCAATGACTTTTGGGAAAAGGGTGTAGGCAGACCTGACATTATTTTATCCGATTTGTTTAAGATTTTTCACTCTCCGAATATTGCGGATGATTCGCTTTATTATTATATACGGTTGAAATAAAATATCTCGGATTTTTATCAGGGTATAACTAATTTTCGACTTCTGCACTTTTTGTGTTTTTTTTGCCTCAATTAAAATCATGCTATGAAAATCCATATTCTCGCCTGCGGTGGTGCGGTAATGCACAATATAGCCCTTGCTTTGCATGAGCTTGGTCACACAATTACAGGCAGTGATGATGAAATATTTGAACCCGCCTTATCCCGTTTAAAAGCCAAAGGCCTATTGCCTGAAGCCCAAGGCTGGTTTCCTGAAAAAATAACAGCAGACCTTGAATTTATTATCCTCGGCATGCATGCAAGAGCAGATAACCCTGAACTTTTAAAGGCCAATGAATTGGGTATTAAAATCTACAGTTTTCCAGATTATGTTTATGAACATGCAAAAAATAAAATTAGATTAGTGGTTGCAGGCAGTCATGGCAAAACGAGCACCACCGCCATGATTATGCATGTGTTAAAAGCCCTCAACAAGGATTTTGATTACCTGGTGGGTTCCCAGTTGGAAGGTTTTGAGACCATGGTAAAATTCAGTGATGCACCTATTATGATAATTGAAGGAGATGAGTACCTTACCTCTGCATTAGACAGGGTGCCAAAATTCCTGAAATACAAGCCGCATTTTACCCAAATTACTGGCATAGCCTGGGACCATATCAATGTTTTTCCTACGTTCGAGAATTATGTGCATCAATTTCAATTGTATATTGATACCATTGAGCCCAAAGGGCAATTAATATATTTTGAAGGAGATACTACACTGAAGGCCCTATGTGAAAAATCGAAAATAGAAGCCATTGCCTATACTACCCCTAACTATCAGAATAAAGGTGGGCGGATTGTACTGAAAAAGGAGAAAGATTACCCATTATCCATTTTTGGAGAACACAATCTGCAGAATATGCAAGGTGCGGCTTTATTATGTAAAAATATTGGAATCACCGAGGATGAATTCTTTACGGCGATGGCATCTTTTACTGGCAGTGCCAAAAGATTAGAAAAAGTTTTTGAAGCAGGAAATTTGACCGTTTTCAGGGATTTTGCACATTCTCCAAGTAAGCTGAAAGCCACTGTGGAGGCGGTAAGGCAACAGTTTCATGAATCTGAGCTAATGGCGGTATTTGAACTGCATACTTTTAGCAGTTTAAGTAAAAACTTCTTACCGTATTACAAGAACACATTAGAAAAAGCAGATGTAGGAATAGTCTATTTTAATCCACATGTTTTTGAACATAAGCAAATGCCTGTATTGGAT
>JBBQIF010000118.1:0-7828 GCA_038324665.1 Bacteroidia bacterium | reverse complement strand
GATCCTGATGTAGTTGAAGAGATTATTATAGGGAAAGTCTAGAAATCTTGAGTATAAAGTTTTAATTAACAGAACCTACATGATATAACCATTTAAGAGCATATTTCTTAAACATTCAGAGTATCTCGATCTTGTAGTTGTTGACAATATCCTTTTCCTTCACATCCATTAGTACGAGATGATTGCGCATTTTTTCATCGTAGATTACAGGCACGCCATTGATTTCTGGTTTTACCTTCGTGACATCCATCAGGGATTCCTCTATATGTTGGTTCCCCATGATGTATAGGTGAGTAACCTTAGTCATTTTTACAGTCAACTTATCCTTTTCATAAGACAGTACTTTCATCAATAGATAGAAATAGCGGGCACTTCTTCGGGAGACATTATTCATATTATTTAATATTTTATACGGATTTAATGGTTATAAAATTCAATGCAGGCTTAGATTTAAATAACGCTGTAAGTATAATGAAAACAGGAAAAATCACTATAAAAATGGGTTGTTTCATTCTGTTAAACTTAAAAAGATTGATACAAACATAAAGCAATTATCCAATAAAAAAAGACAATTCTCAAAAATCTGATATTTAACACTAATAACTAACCACTAATAACTAATCACTTCCCCCATACTGGCAGGTCAGCACCATAGTAGATTTTTTTAAAACAAGGGTATTGGTCTTTTTATCTAGTTGATATTCATTAAAATAGTTTTCGCGGTTGGTACAACAAGCACCGAAATAGGTACTAATTTTTTTTATAGAATTGTCCTTGTTGAATTTAATATCTGTTATGAAGCCGCTAAACTGAAGCCATTTATAGTACCCGTCTTTTTGTTGGATGAAAATTTCGTAGCTGTCATGCGATAGCACTAATGCTCTAAAATAGGTAGTATAATGTATAAAGTCAAGCAAACCATCGCCATTTATATCAAAAAAATAAGTATTGTTTAATTTGAATTGCAGTGGGTCACCAGAAGGATATATTAAGCTGTCGTGAAGGGGGTCGTAATCAATAACAGGCTCTTTGAAGTAATAATTATAAAACCATTTTTTTGGATGGCCCTCTAAGCAAAATGAATCAGGTATCGCTTTTTTAAGGGCATTGAGTTTGTATTCATCAGTTACTTGTTTTGATGGAAACTCAATAGGTACGCGTTTAGGCTCAACCATTTTTTTAGAAAGTTTACAAATACTATCTTGTTGTTTTTTTGATAATTTATCCTGTGAAAATGCCTCTGGAAAGCAAAGGAAGAATAGTAAAATTGTAAACGAAATTTTAATCAACATAAGTTTTAACAAAAATAGTCAATTATTATTACAGCTTTTTAGTGTTAGGGAAATATAATTCAAGGAGCTATTAAGTAGAAATTTAATCTGTTGCAACTAGACCCATAAATAATTCACAGATTATTTAACCTACTCTTATCATAAACCTGTTACTTTTGCATGGTATGGATAAAAACCGCAAACATTTGATTACCATTGGTCACTGGGAAGGTATTTCCTATCTGGTATTATTGGGTATTGCTATGCCTTTGAAATATATGTTTGATATGCCACTTCCTGTGCGTTGGGTTGGAAGTGCTCATGGGGTTTTATTCGTTTCTTTTTCTTTGATATTATTGAAGGCTTACCTAAGAATGCCTTTGTCATTTAAGCTTGCGGCTTTTATTTTTTTCCTTTCATTTGTGCCGTTTGGCACTTTTTTCATTAAGCGGTTTTTACCACCGGCAAGCAAGGTAGATTATCTGAATATATAAACCTCGTAACAAGTATTTTTGTTACCTTATTATCTCCTATTTAGGTCATAATTTAACCATAATTTGATTCTACAGATTTTAAATTGTTAATTTGAAAAAATGCCATTTGATAAGAAAGGGTTACTTTTTTTTATATTCATTTTCCATATACTTCCTGCTTTAAAAGGGCAGGGGAAAATAAATGCGCCCGCAGTGGAGTGCTTGGGTAACGTTACGGCCATTACTTATACCCCACCTGCAGGTTTAACATTAAGTTCAGCCAAATGGTATTTTGGCGACGGTGGCACCTCTACTAACCTTTCTACTTCTCATACTTATGCCACCAAAGGATTTTTTACCATAAAGGTAGATGCAGTATTTACTAATTCATCTACGCGTACTGATAGCCTGAAAATAGAAGTTGTGGGTTTGCCAATACCTTATTTGGTTTTAATGGCGAAAGCGGATACCTGCCTAAGTAGAAATAAGGTCTGTTACAAAGATACCAGTTTGCCTGCAATCTCCGGCCAAAATATCACAAGTCGTTTATTGGTATGGGGCGATGGCACATTTGACAATAACCTTGCACCAGTGCGCGGGGCATTACTCTGTCATACATACTCGGTGGCGACAAAATATGCCCTTAAGATGGAACTCACAGACAAATATGGGTGTAAAAACAGCACCTTCGTAAATATTGAAATTCTTGACGATATAAAAGCAGGATTCACTGTTGATACATCGTTTGTAGATTGCAATACCGCCCAGATATGTGTAAAAAATGCTTCAATAGGTGCCAACCTAAACAAAGGCTCATATAAATGGTATGTAGATACATCTGCAATGGATACGAATGCTTATTTTAACAAAACTAAATGTGTACAGTACAGTAAAGAAAGATCTGGGAAGATTATCCTAATTGTTTCGATGAAAAATGGTTGTGTTGATACGTTTAGAAGTGGTTTTTATAACAGGTTGGATGCTTTACCTACAAAATTGACTTTACTTGATTCTGTATGGTGTTATGGTGAAGATGGCCTTTTTTCTATTGATGTTGATAAACAAGCGAATTGCGATAAATTCAACTGGGGTTTTAATAAAGTATTCCCGCTTCTTTGCTATCCCCGTTTTTACCATCCGCCACCTGGTCCGTGTCCTCCGGCTTTAAAATCTGATGGCACCCTTAATTTTTTACCCAGGATGCTTGCAGGTGTGGGAACTGTTTATGTAGATTTTGTCCTTTATAGGGGTGCAGGAACTTGCATTATATCAGATTCATTTAAATTAAGGGGACCTATTGTAAAGCTGCGAATATTTGATAATTCTCAGTGTTTTGGTAATAGAGAGATATTTTTTGCGGATGAATCAATATATATCAATCGCCAGAATTGCATTTTCAAATGGATATTAACGGACGCCAATGGGAGTAATTGTACCAACTACAGAGCCAAAGGTATCAATCTATATCAGAATTGCAACAAATCTTTGGACTGGTACACCAGGCATAAATACAAGGTGCCAACATCGTTTAACAAAGTTGAATATTATGTAAAGGATACTGTTACAGGGTGTGAGGGTACAGCTGAAGATAATGTTGAATTCCTTCGTTGTGGCCCTATCTTAAAAAAGGATAGCGTGAGCGTTTGCCAGGGAGAAGTATTCCTTCAGATTGGCCCAATTACCCCCAAGTTCGTGACTTTGGATACCGGTAAAAAATGGTTAAAATTTCCGGTGGTACTTGACTCTACCTATCACGGAGTGTACGATGTAGGCATGATATTTGAATCCTTGCAATCTCCCTGGGCTGAGCAATTTGGAAAGGATTCCATTAAAATACATAAGGATACCATCTATTATTACGACACGGTTTACAGGAAAAGGTTCCTAACTGTCAATTTCCCCAAAAAAGATACCATCAGTATGAAGGTATTGACTGTTTGTAAACCATACCGTGTGACGCTTTATTTCAAGAACGGGAATTTTAAACCGGGCGAAATTCTTGAAGTAAATTGGAGAGATGGCGACTTTTTCAATAAAACTTTTGATTCTTTAAAACACATTGATTCAATTACCCATTATTATAATAAAACTGGTGTTTCAACGATGATAAGGGTGACGATTACATCCGATAAGGGGTGTGAATGGCGCCAGGATTTTGTACTTGATTTGGGGAAGGTTGTGTCGGCATACAATCCGCGTACAGCCTGTATCAGGGACCAGGTTTGCTTTGTGCCGACTATTTATGATTTTCAAACCCAGTCTTACTGGAAAAGCAATACATTGAATAAAAAGGTGTCCTGGCAATTTCAGGACACGAGTGGGCCAGTTAACAAGTATGCCCCATGTCGTAAAATGAAAATAGGCGGCTTGCAAGGTTACCAGTTGTTAATTACAGATAGTTTCGGTTGTAAAGACACATTTATTGATTCTATTTTTGTACAGGATGTTAAGGCTAATATCAAGAATTCCTCAAAGATTATTTATTGTTCAGAGTTAAAGCAGTTTTTTGATTCTTCTACTTATATCAAATATGACAAACTACCGGGTGATTCTATCCTAAATTATTCATGGCAATTCGGCGATGGTGTATTTTCCAGTTTTGTAAAGAATCCCCTACAGGTAATCAATACAACCCTTGATTCTATACCTGTAACCCTGGCGGTTGAAACCCTTTCTGGATGCACAGATACGTTTAAATATTACTTGCAGGTAATTGGCTCAAAACCGTACTTTATGATCAAGGATACAATCGGGTGCGGGTCGCTACTTGCTGTGTTTAAGAACTTGTCAAAATACAGTAAGAGTTACCTTTGGGAATATGGCGACCCCGCTTCAACTACCTTTCAAACTAACTCAAAACAGGATGCCAGCTTCAATTATACGAAACCCGGGCGTTATTATATTTCATTGACAGGTTTTGATACAGTTTACAATGCCATTACAGGAAGTTTCTACTATTGCAAAAACACCTTTCCTGATAAGATTTTCCAGAAAGATACACACCGTTCTGTTTTGGTATTGCCCTATGGCAAAACAGGAATTTTTGGCCCCGATACCATCTGCCTAGGCAATATGCTAAACATACAAAGCCTTAGTGATACCGCTTATAATTATGATGATTGGCAGATGGGTGATAGCACAGCCTATACTAAAAATTCTGGTACTAGAATTAGCCATAAGTATGGGAAAGCAGGACTTTATTTGGTAAAACTGAATCCAGGTTATTTTACCTCACTTAGAAATACCTGCCGCGACAGTGCGCAAAAAAGTATCTTGGTAATCGGTGTAAAAGCTGACTTTGATATCGACCCTCTGCCCATCCCTCCATTGTTCAAGTTTTACAATAAATCCACACCTCTTGGTGTACAGATAAGATGGGATTTTGGACAGCCTTCTACAGGTGCAAATAACAATTCCACAGATCAAGACCCAAGCCATAATTATGGCAATGATACCGGTCATTATCATGTTTGTTTAATCGCAAGTTTGCCTTATGGCTGCTCAGATACCATTTGCAAATCGGTATTTAACGACCATTTATCAGAATTTCAGTTGTTCAATGTGTTTACACCCGGCAATGGTGACAATAAAAATGATCAGTATGATATATTAATAGAAGGAGAGAGTCTTTATGATCTGGAGATATACAACCGCTGGGGCGTATTGGTGTTCAAGGGCGACAAGGATGGTGATTACACGAATAGCAACAACTGGAATGGTAAATATTTGAACAAGGGCGAGGGTTGTCCATCGGGTACTTATTATTATATTTTTAAGTACAGTTTAAGGACTAGTGCAGAGGATATAAAAATGTATTCAGGGGTGATAACTTTGATTAGGTAAACTGGCTTTTCTATTGCCATAAAGGTCAATAAACAATCTCTATTTGCTTAAACCCTAAATTCGGCTTATTTTCGCAGAAATATCAGAATAATATTATCATGGCAACAGCATCAGATTTATCAGTCGGACAATTCATACGTTATAACGGTGAGTTAGTTCAGATTACGGAATATATTCACCGCACACCGGGCAATTTACGTGCATTTTACCAAGGGAAAATGAAAAATGTAAAAACTGGAAAATCGGCTGAAAATCGGTTTAATCCAGGTGAAAAAGTGGATGTGGTGAGAGTGGAAGTGCGCGAATTATCCTATCTTTATAAAGAAGGTACTGATTTGGTGTGCATGGATAACGAGACATTTGAACAGTATAATATTGCAGAAAGTTTCTTTGGTGCTGCTGCGCCGTTTATGATAGAGGGGATGACTGTTCTGGTTTCTTTCGAAGAAGGGAGTAATCCGATAGGTGCGCAGCCGCCAACACATGTTGAACTTGAGGTGACCTACACTGAACCAGGCGAAAGAGGGAATACTGCTACCAATACATTTAAACCCGCTACTGTATCAACTGGAGCAAGTCTTATGGTGCCATTATTCGTGGATACCAACGATAAAATAAAAATAGACCTGCGTACAATTGAATACGTGGAAAGGGTGAAATAGCCTAGATTAGAATTTTATAACATGCTATCATTACCGACAGAAGAAAATTTCCTGAGTATAACAGAATCTGAATTGCACCATTACGAATCCAGTAAAGTGGTGATACAATCTGCCCCATATGAAAAAACCTCTTCATACTTGGAAGGCAGTAAATATGGCCCAAAAGCCATTATTGAAGCCAGTCATTTTGTTGAGTTTTATGATGAAGAAACCGACCAGGAAGCTTATAAAAAACTAGGCATAGCTACATTACCTGAAATTGAATTTGGCGATCTGGCAGATGCAGATGCTGTGAATTTAATTGCAGAGCATACAGAACAACACTTGGCCAATGGGAAATTTGTGGTATCCCTAGGGGCAGAGCACACTGTATCTTATGGTTTTGTAAAAGCATTTAAGAAATATCACGACACATTCTCGGTTCTGCAAATTGATGCCCATAGTGATTTAAGGCAAGCCTACCAGGGCAATCCCTATTCACATGCAAGTGTATTGGCGCGTATCCATGATCTCGGCTTACCTATATGCCAAGTGGCCATTAGGGCGCAATGCAAGGAGGAAGCAGATCTGATCAAGTCTTCGCCACTCATCAATACCTGGTATGCCCACCAGATACAGGAGAACGATGAATGGATGGATGAATGTATTGACAAATTGAATGATAAAGTTTACCTCACGATAGATGCCGATGGTTTTGATCCTTCTGTAATGCCTGCGGTAGGTACAGCGGAACCAGGCGGATTAATGTGGCATCAGGGATTGAGATTCCTTAAAAAAGTGGCAGAGCGCAAACAAATTATTGGTTTTGATATTGTGGAATGCGCACCGAGAGAAGGAGAAATTCTTACGCAATTTAATTTAGCCAAATTGCTTTATAAAATTTTAGGCTATTGTTGTATCAACAAAAAAATATAAATATTATTTTGAAAATTTATTTTGATAATGCAGCTACCACTCCTTTAGACCAAGAAGTCTTTGAGGCTATGCTGCCAATCCTGAGAGATGATTTTGGCAATCCTTCATCTTCACACAGCCATGGCCGTAAGGTGAAGGCACAACTTGAATTGAGCCGAAAAGCTATCGCATCACTTTTAAATGTAACTCCCGGTGAAATTATTTTTACATCAGGCGGTACTGAAGCTGATAATATGGCACTTCGTTGCAGTGTGCAGTCGCTAGGAGTTAAGCATATCATTACATCAGCAATTGAGCATCATGCGGTATTGTATACTGCCGAAGAACTGGCTGCCAGCGGTAAAGTTGAACTGCATTTTGTAACTTTAACAGAAAATGGCCATATCGACCTTGGAAATCTGGAGAAGTTATTGAAACAACACAGCAATGTATTGGTAAGTTTAATGCATGCGAATAATGAAATCGGTAATTTACTGGATTTGGAGAAAGTGTGCGCTTTATGCAAGCAATACAATGCCTATTTTCACTCTGACACTGTTCAAACTATGGGACATTATACATTTGACCTGCAAAAGACACCATTGGATTTTGCTGTGGGTGCAGCTCATAAATTTAACGGCCCTAAAGGTGTTGGTTTTTTATACACCAATAAACGAATAAAAAT
>JBBQIF010000117.1:0-7877 GCA_038324665.1 Bacteroidia bacterium | reverse complement strand
AAGAAGGCATCAGAATTGCCCCCAATTAAATTTTGATATCCATACTGTGAAATATATTTTGATGAATTAGCAGTTCCTGTAATAAATACATTACCCTGCAAATCCACTGAGCAGCCATACCCAAACTCAGTTGACCCACCAACATATGTCCCCCATTGTCTAACGCAAATTTTATTAAATTTCACTAAAAAAGCATTTTGATATCCAATTAGTGAATTTTGATATCCATTCTGCGAAATTCCATTATTACTAGAAGATGTATTCCCTGTCATATAAACATTTTCGAAAGAATCAACTGCACAACTTTGCCCATGTTCTTGACCACTTCCACCATAATATGTCCCCCACTGTCTAACCCCACTACTATTAAATTTCACAAGAAATGCATCATTTAGCCCTGAAATAGCACTTTGATGCCCATTATAGAAAATATTATTTGAGGATGCAGTGCCCCCAGTCAAATAACTATTTCCATTTATATCAGTTTTACAACCCCATCCATCATCTACATTCTTTCCTCCGTAGTATGTGCCCCATAACCTTTTACCAGAACTATCAAACTTAACAAGAAATGCATCCGATCGTGCCCCTGAATCGCCATATGTGTCCTGATGCCCTTTATATGATATTTGACTTTTTGAACTAGTTGTCCCTGCAATAAATACATTATTTAAATTATCTGTAGTACAACATCTTACAAACACACTTCCATTCCCCCCATAATAAGTTGCCCAAATACGGATACCTGCACTATTAAATTTCGCTAAATACCCACAACTATAGGACGTACTGTAAAGTGTGTCTTGATGACCATTATATGCAATTCCAGACTTAGATACAGTCCTACCTGCTAAATACGAATTCCCATTTTTATCATAAGTGCAACTGAATGCATCATCAGAAGCAATACCCCCATAATATGTACCCCATTGTCTAGCTCCATTTTTATCAAATTTAATCAAATATGCATCCGAATTTCCTCCATATAAAGTTTGGTAACCACCAGATGCAATATTATATGTTGAATATGTCAATCCTGCTAAGACAACATTGCCCTTTTCATCGCTAGAACAGCTGTATCCGTATTCATCATAAATATCTCCATAATATGTTGCCCATTTTAAAACTGGGTCAATTATTAATTCTTCTAAACTGTTAAATTCTTTAATTTGAAATTGCAGGATATCCTTTTTCAATAAAAAACTTGATTCAATTTTGTATTTGCCTTGGTAACAGATAGGTTTGTCTTCAATAATATTTCCCAATCGATTCTTAATTATTAAATTGCCTTCATCATCTAAGTTGATTTCCTCCTTGAAGGGATACCTTATTTTTATTACATTAGGATTACCACCCGGATGAACAATAAAATCATACTTTAATTGTCCATTTTTTGTGTAAATAACCCAATCAATATAAGGATAAATATCATGATAAATGACCCGGTTGTATTTTCCAACTCCTAAAACACCAACTTGACTCCATGAAACATTATAGTAATTGTTATAATCCCCACTTTTTCCTTCCATACTAAAATTGCAATTTGGATTGGCATTAATCATTTCCATATCCATCCTGTATGTTTCATACCTGATCTGCTTAGCTAAAAGGTCCATTTTTTCAATTTCATTAGATTGGGTAAATTTATCAAGAAATTTATATCCTTTAGGGTAAATGCTTTTAGAAAACTGATATGCCAATCCTGTTGGCAAGAAGAAGATTGTCATGTTGCCACTTTGATAAACAGCCTTAATATCTGGTCTGGGCTTGTTGTCAACATCTCCAATCTGTCCTTTATTCTCAATAAATCCTGAAGATTGATTCAAATCAACTTTCTGTTTTTTATTAAATTTTTGAGGCGTAATTTGAGCATATCCTTTAATTCCAAAGATTATGAATAATATCATTGCAAATTTAATTTTCATACCTAATTTATTTTTTAATTAATAATCATCATTTTTGACAAGGTAATTTCTCCAATATTTAGCTGATAGATGTATATGCCTGAAGCTAAATTCTTCTTATCAAATACAATACTATTGACACCCTGCCGCGTTTGAATATTATCCAGTATTTGCACAGTCCTTCCAAAAACATCCATGATGCTTATTGTTGCATTCATTGTTTGTGGCATATAAAAGTCAAATGTTGTTGTACTAGAAAATGGATTCGGATAATTCTGAGAAAGTGAAATACCTGAATAATCAAATCTCACTATTTTTGAATTTGCTGAAACAATTGTTGATACAATTGGCATCGTATCATTTTCAATATTCCCTGCGCTATCTGTTGCAATGCTGTAAAACCTATATTTATGCTTATTACTGCCATTGAATATTTCTGAAGTATTTGATGAATTATGCAACCAATACTTGAATAAACCCGTATCTTCCGAAACAAATACATCATAAGATCTGATGCCTGAACCTACATCGCTTCCTTGCCATGAAACCATAAAATTACTATCCCTTTGACTTAAACTTAATGCTTTTATATTGGACATTGGTTTAATATCATCAATTACATTTTTATAATTATTGGTAATAATAGGTTTATTTAAATCAAAAATAATTGAAGCTTTATTTTGAATATTTGTTCCAGTTGGCAAGGTTGAAATTGGATTTACGGTGAAAGAAATCCATCCTTCTCCTTCTGGTGATTTCTTATTGGGCGGCAAAAAACCTCCTAATGGATCTTCTGTTAGATCTAAAGTTTTAGGGTCTAGTGATTGAAATTTCCAATACAATACACCCGAAGAAGTATCTAACCTACCTTCTATTTTGACAATTAAATTTGTTTTTGGCCGTAAATCTATATCTTTTGAAAATTGCTTCTGATACTGAAAGGTACTTGATGTGAAAGTATCGCCAAAACCAAAACTACCAAAACTGAATGAATTCAGGTCAAACTTTGATTTATCTAAAGTATCTATCACAACGACTTCCTGGGCTGGGGCCTTGGCTGAATCTTTATTCTCAAATAAAATCAAGTAACTAAATGGTGAATTTGATTTCATATATTTATTTGGTCCAATTTTTTCATTCGGATCATATGAATTAACCATTACAACATTTCTTTCCGTTTCTGATTTTGGCAAAAAGCCCTTTAAACAGGTTACACCAACTCTTAAAGCAGACTCAGTTTTAGTTCGTTTTGAATTCTTTATAATATATAATAAAACCTTATTTGCTGTCTGAGCTGCCTTAAAACCTGGAATACAATTAAGTCCAACTCTTACCAAGGAGTTTACAACAACTAGTGGGAAAGAGAATGCTTCAACCTTATTTTCTAATCGATCTTTATTATATTTAGATAATTTATTATTGGGATCATATGCGGTCACCAAAGGATCAATTAAAACATTACCAATAGCATCAAATGCCTCATATGCACATCCCACACCTGGGAAGAAACTCGTAACTGCACCTATTGCTTGATCGGCACACTCTCCTACCAAATATTTTAATGGTGATTGATACCATGGATCATTAATCCAAGCATCTATATATATATCCTTTGACCCGAAAGAATCTAAAGTAATTTTAAATGTATTTGAATAATTAGGAGGAATACGAGGAAGAAAAAGTGGTATTACTTTCATAGCATTGGGCTCTCCATTTAATGAATCCACATTAACATAGTAAGAAAATGTATCATTAAAAACTAAATTAGAATCTGGACTTAGCATATCCAATCCCAAATTAACTTTTGCAAATTGCGGAACTGCTACCCAAAGTACCACACCTTTGGCGTCTACATTTCCTTTATTGCCATAATTTACCAAGAAGGTAAATGGACGGCCATTACGAACAGCATTTCTTCCTATTATATCTACCCATACATCTGGAGCTGTACCTTTAACTATTGTAAAACCATCTGGGTAATTTATTTGAGATGAATCAATATTTACCACAACAACATCATATAATCCTGTATCCTTCCCCGTTAAATTAAATACACTTATTAAAACCTTTTTATTTGATGTCAAATAAGTGGTATCAGAAACAATATCAGGAAACCCGTTCCTTGTAAATTTAACTCTTGCACCATTCTGAAAATCAGACCCATATATTTTCACCATTGATATATTTGTATTGCCTGCAACATTTGGAATTATTGTTTGCCCAACATTAACTTCAGAACTAACCCACTTTGGTTTTTTTACCAATATTCCATGATGTTTATTCGTAGTTTTGTCATGAAGTGTATCTCCCGAACTTTCATTAAAATCATAATATGCAATTAAACCCTTTTCAGCACCACTTAACTTTTTGGTTTTAAGAATAGAAATTTCATTCGCTGAAAGAGGCTTGTCCCAAATTTGAAGTTCATCCATTTTACCATTCCAATTTCTATTTGTAACACCTGCATTACCCAATCTTAATATAGGTGTGTTGTATGGGTTATTGGTCGTATTTACAGAATCTATCAAAATTCCATTTATGTACAATTTCTTTACCCCATTTGTATCTTGAGTAATGGTTAACAATTGCCATTGACCAGCATTTAGTGAAAAATAACATAATCCATAATGATTTGCAAAATAATAATAGTTAGTTGTAGTATAATTTTGTTGCACAACCCAACTCTCATTATCTCCAAGGTGATTATTATCAATTATATTCGCATAGTTCTTCTGAGTTGAACCAGGATTGACCCACATAGATATAGTGAACTTCTTAAAATTAAACCAATTACCTAACATAACTTCATCGTCAACACCATCAAATTGCAATGCATTATTTTGAGCGAAACTAAAAAATGATGTAAATATGCACAAAATTAATGCTGCAGTTCTGAGACTATTTATTGTCATAATTATTTTATTTATTGACAAACTTGAGTATTAAAATTGGTAAATGCAAACAGCTATTATAAGTATTTAAAATACAACAGTTTATTTTATTAGAGTGAAAATAATATATACTTTTCTCGCAAAAAAATAAGCCACATCGTTTAAATGCGGCTTATCTATATATTTATTAATTCTATTAATCTGATTTCCTATTGCGGCCGCCACGGTATCCACCGCCACCGCTTCCGCCACCATCACCGCCGCGGTATCCACCGCCTCCGCCACCGCCACCACTTCTTCTACCACCTTCGTAGCCTCCGCCACCGCTTCTGCGATCGCTTCCACCACTTCTACGGTCACCACCGCCACCGCGATAGCTGCGTTCCCTGCCTCCGCCACCACCACTGTCTCCAGAGCGCTCTATGCGGATTGGTCTGCCTTTAAATTTCTTGCCGTTAAATACACCAATAAACTCATCTGCTATTGCGTTTTCAACTTCAACAAAACTATATGAATCCATCAATTCTATTTTGCCCAATTGTGCTTTTGTATGACCACTGGTATCTAATAAGAATTCAAGGAATGCCGCTTTGTAGAAGCCATCTTTTTCACCTAAGCTCATGAACAAACGGGTAAAGGCACCACTGCTGCTTCTGCTATCTCTGCCCGAAGCATTTAGGTCGCCAGATTTTTCATAGTATTTCAGGAACCTGTTAAACTCTAATGAAGCTACTCTTTGTAATACTTCATCTTTGCTCATGTCTGCAAACTGCTCGCTCAGGTATGGTAAGTAATTTTCATAATCACCATGGCTGATATCGGCTGCTTTCAATTTTTCAATGAAAGAAAAGAATTGCTTTTCACAAACTTCTCTGCCACTCGGGATTTCTAATTTTTCAAATTTGGCTTTTGCAAGATATTCAATATCACGCAAACGGCCTGTTTCTCTGCTGTGCAAAATACTGATACATATACCTGTTTTACCTGCCCTACCGGTTCTTCCACTTCTGTGGGTATACACCTCGGGTTCATCAGGTAAAGCGTAATTGATAACGTGTGTAATGGAATCCACATCAATACCCCTTGCTGCTACATCAGTAGCAATCAAAAGCTGCAAAGTTTTTTCACGGAAACGACCCATTACCTTGTCGCGCTGCTGCTGACTCAAATCACCGTGCAATGCGTCAATTTCATAGCCTTCTTTCAAAAGTTTTTCCGCTATATCCTGAGCTTCTGCCTTGGTACGCGTAAAGATGATACCGTACATACCCGGGTTAAAATCAATCAGACGTTTAAGTGTTTCGTACTTCTGACTTGATTGACATTGGTAGTAAACGTGTTTAATGTTTTTAGCTGTTACCTCAGAATTTACCTTAACCTCTGCTGGATTGGTCATAAAGGTTTCTGCAATTCTTCTTACCTCTTTCGGCATAGTAGCACTAAATAACCATGCTGCCTGACGGGCAGTGGCATGTGAAAGGATGTTTTCAATATCCTCTCTGAAACCCATGTTCAACATTTCGTCAGCTTCGTCTAACACCACGTGTGTTACCGCATCTAAACGCAATGCTCTGCGGTCGATTAAATCGATTAATCTACCAGGAGTGGCCACAACAATTTGTGCCCCTCTTTTAATTTGTTTAATCTGATTCTCAATACTGCTGCCACCGTATACGGCTACAGAATGAAAATCGCTCATATACTTGCCATAATCTACAAAATCCTTGGCAATCTGCATACAAAGCTCTCTTGTAGGGCATATTACTAACCCCTGTACTTGTTTAATTGATGTGTCAATTAGTGATAATAAAGGTAAACCGAAAGCTGCTGTTTTACCTGTACCTGTCTGAGCTAAACCTACGAAATCTTTTGTCCCTTTTAATAAAACCGGAATGGCTTGTTGTTGGATTGGGGTCGGATTGATGTAGCCTAAATCTCTAATCGCATCAGACACAGGTTGACTTAAACCCATGTCTTGGAATGTTACTGTCATATAGAAGGTGCAAAGGTAAGTAGAATTGTGGACATTATGGGGATTAGTTTAAACCTTTTAGCAATCCCTGAGTGTAAACTCTGAATTCATTGCACTAATTTGCTGGATTTTTCGATTAAACACGATATTTAACCGAAATAAAAGTATAGAAACCAGTTAGCTTAATTGTGAAAAATAATCTTTTATGTGGTTTTAGAAGGTTGAGGTTTCGTAATTTCTTTCACCCTTTTTTTTGAACCACATAAGTAATATAAGAGCATATAAGTGGTAAATGCAAGCATTTATAGAGCATTTTTATGATATCAGGATTCTTTTAAAGAGGTGAAATATTCATTTACAAGTGTCTTTTGGCCTTCATGAAACAGGTTTGATACGTTAAAATTCATTAAAATTCCTTTTGGAGCTTTTATAAGTTTCATATAGGTTAATAGCTGAGCTTCGTGAATTGGCAAAGTAGCTTCAACTGCTTTTAACTCAATTGCCAGACAATTTTCAATTAATAAATCACAGCGTAAATTTGTCATCAATTCTATATCCTTATACTTTACGGATATTGGTATCTCTGACATAAAATTAATGTTTCTAAGTTTTAGTTCATGTGTAAGACATTGATGATAAACGCTTTCTAATAAGCCCGGGCCTAAAGTTTTATGCACCTCTATTGCTGCTCCATTGAATTGATAGGTAATATCCTTGAGAATTGATTTTGTAATTTCCATTTTAATAAATTTTAGTTTAATACAAAAATCAACAAAATTTTTGAAATTATTTAGAATATGTAAGTCCTAACTGAGCGAAGCGAAGTTAAACTTATGTGTCCTTATGTCACTGGAGCCTGCCCTGTACTTGATTCAGGGTAGTTCAATGGTTCCTAATTTCATCAGCAAACCATCAAATTATCAAATTGTCAGGGAAACTTTGGGAATTTGCTGAAATCGGGTTTCCTTTTTTCCAAAAAGGCATTCTTGCCTTCTTGTGCTTCATCAGTAAAATAATAAAGTAAGGTTGCGCTGCCCGCCAGTTCCTGTATACCTGCCTGTCCATCGAGTTCGGCATTCAGCCCGTATTTTATCATACGCAGGGCAATAG
>JBBQIF010000116.1:0-7879 GCA_038324665.1 Bacteroidia bacterium | reverse complement strand
TTACTAGGGCTGGCAGTGGTGGAGGTAGTATTATCACCAAAATTCCACTGATAAGAATTACTTCCTGCTACTATGGTGGAAGTATTAGTGAATATGAAATTATGGTTCCTTATGCATTGGTCACTGTCGTTATACGTAAATTTAGCCACAGGAGAGGCAAATACAGTAACTTTTCTGGTGAATGTATCCATGCAAGCATTATTGGTGGTAGTGATTAAACTTACGTTATAAGTGCCATTGGTGCTATAAGATTGAGAACCATTACTCGTTGTGGCTGTATTGCCATTGCCGTATTGCCATAAATTGGAGAATGTGCCGCTGCTGAGAGTTGAAGAATTGGTATAAATAAAGTTATTGCCTTTTCTGCATTGAGCAGTGTCATTAATAGTAAATCCAACTACAGTGTTCGGGTTTACTTTCATTATTTTAGTCACAGAGTCCTTACAGTTATTATTAGAAGTTACACGTAGTTTTACGCTAAAGGAATTTACGCTGCTGTATTTTTTTGATGGGCTAGTAGTAGTGGAGGTGGTATTATCACCAAAAAACCACAGATAGCTACTGCTTCCCGATGCAATGGTAGAAGTATTTGTAAAGCTGAAATTATTACCCTTCAAACACTGGTTACTATCGTTATAAGTGTATTTGGCAACAGGTGATGCGAAGACAGTTATTTTTTTAATAAGGGTATCTTTACAACTATTATTCGTCGTTGTAATTAAGCTCACATTGTAATTCCCATTAGTGCTATATGATTGAGAACCGTTAGTAGTTGTGGCCGTATTGCCATTGCCGTATTGCCATAAATTGGAGAATGTGCCGCTACTGAGTGTTGAAGTATTCGTGTAATTAAAACTATTGCCATTTTTACATTGCCCACTGTCATTAATATTAAATCCAACTAAAGTACTTGGATATACAGTGAGTGTTTTAGTCGTTGAATCTTTGCAACCTTTATTGGAAGTTATCTTTTGTTTTAAGGTATAAGTGTTTGCCGAGCTAAATTTTTTAACATGGTTTTTATTGGTATCTGTTGTGCCATTGGAATATGAATAGAGAGCTTTGTAACTACCACTTGTCAACTTAGTAGTATCTGTGATCACAAACCTATTCCATTTAAAACATTGGTTAAGGTTGTTTACCGTGAAGCCCACTTTTGGAATTGGGTTTATGGAGACAGTAACATTGACAGATGTATCTTTACAGACACCATTGCTTGAAAGCACTCTGTAATTGCCACTTACGAGGGTTGAATTGTTCCAAAGTTTCAAAAGAGAATCTGTTGAACCACTAATATTGGCATTCGTTTTCTGCCACTGGAATGATATGGCAAAACCATTGGCATCTCTTGCGGCCAAGGTGATACTATCTTTTTCGCATTGACTAAGGCTGCCTTTTTTCAAAAAGATACTGGTGCTTGGTGTTTTGAGTACATATACTGCGCTGTCTTTTGATTTGGTTAAACTCCCGTTAATAGTCATACTTATTTTTTTGATACCTGAAGTAGTGTATTTAACATTAAAAGGACCTGTGCCTATTCCGGTTGCAGGGCTTGCACCACTGCCAAAGTTCCAGGTGTAATTATAACCTATGCCGCTAGTAGCATCTGTTACAATGACTGAAGTGTTGACGCATATACTGTCTTTACTTACTGTGAATTTAGGAACGGGTTCATCAAAAAACACGCCGTAATCTTCAGCCTGTCCATAAGCAAGTGTGGCACAAGAGCCACCTATAGAATTGTAGTCCGATACAACCCTCATGCGCAACACCTTGTTTTTAGTCATAGTGCTTGGGCATCTGATGGTATCAGCATGATTGGTGAATTTGTAAGTACTGAAAACTTCTTCTCCTGCATCAGCAAAAGAGCCATTGTTATTATAGTCAATATAAATCTTAACATACTCACTATAATAAGGACCGGTGGTAATTTGAGTGGGGTATTTAACACCCGGTTTTAAAAAGAAAACTTTTTTACAACTGAAATCCATATAACTACCCTCATCATAAGCACCACTTGAAGCGTTGGATAATCCATTCAATGCCACATTCGTAATTCCCATCCCGAAATTGCTAGCCAAATTAGTAGTGGTTGTTTTACAATTGGCAGCAGTTGCTATGGTGTCGAAAATTACTATAAAATTCTGTTTTGTGAGTGTGTCAATTCCGTTGCAGTTTTCTGCTGCTAACCTTACAGTATAATAACCTGTCTTGGTGAATTTTATCTTTAGGACCTCGCTCAAGCTGTCAGTATTGTTTGCAAAGGTGTAAGTCTTTGGTGTAATATACCACTTAAAAGCAGTAGGGTTATAACCACATTCAGGGGTGAGTGTATAAGTTTTATCGTTGCATATTTTGGGTAGTTTTACCACAAATTCTGACTTGGGCTTTTTTGAGCCATCATCATATAAGCCTGTTTTCCATGTTCCTCTTGAAAAAGTACCTGCAAAAAGTCTGTGAAAGCTTTTATGTCTTTTGTCGTAAAATATCTCCAGATCCGTAACACTTCCATTGATAGGCAAGCCACTGCTAAATGTAGAAAATGATGTAGTGGAATCTTTAAACCATACACCTGTGTATGTTCCAACGTATATTCCGAATTTACTGTTGGAGGTATCTAAAGCAATGCAATTAACGGTATTGATAGGCAATCCAGTAGATAAATCTGTCCAGCTTACACCCTTGTCTCTTGAGCGGTATAAGCGCCCATTCAAACCGATATACACTGTATTGCTGTCTGTGGGATGGCAGGCAATTGCACTTGGGGTACCGGTAGTCGGTAAATTTGAGGTCAAGTCAACCCACGAGGCTGTGCCTGTAGCTCCATAACTCCTGAAAAATTTATTGTCATAGCGAGAGTAATAAACAATATCAGCTTTAGCACGAGAACATTCTACTTCCCTAATATTGTTGCCATTGCCATTGGTTGTAATTTTGGTCCAACTCATGGAACCACTTTTTACCGCAGTATTCCTCCAAATATTTTTATAGCCCACAAACATGGTATTGGTATTATCAGGCCTCAGGCAATATGGCGTTACCCAGTCTCCCGTCTCGTTGATACTTCCAACACCACTATTTGCAACTGTTAAATCTTGGGAGCCTTTAAAAAACCTTGTAATATTACCGTAATACAAGGCACCGTAACTATAATTTTCATCAAGCGGATCCCATTCTGAATCCATCCCGTCGCCTCCCCTAACTGTATTCCAATCATCACCTGTAAAGAAGCTTGTACCATTGTCCTGAAAGCCACCTATCATCAGGTCCTTATTAGTAGCACTCTTGCCAATCTTATATAGTTGGCTTATGCCAATCCCATTGCTCAAATCAATCCATTTTGCACCATTGTTAGGTGTATAAAAAATACCGCCGTCATTCGCTACATATAGTTTCTTAGTGATTGGATGAAATTCCAAATTATGCTGGTCGGCATGTATGGCTGGCATAGTACTGCTGCCTATCCAGTGTGCTGAAATTGTCCATGAGGTGCCTGCATTGCTGCTTTTGAATACGTTAACACCGCCCACATAAAAGACATCTCTGTTAACAGGATCTGTCGCCACATCAAGGTCATACCAGGCTTGCCCACCAGTACCGCTTCCAGTAGCGCTACCATCCATTACATTTGGAGTAGAGGAACGCAAAGAAAAGCTTGTGCCACCATTGGTAGAAAGATAAGTGCCATAATATTTTGTAAAATCACATATTAAAAAATAGACGTAAGTAGTGTCTGCTGGTGTTACGCCAATTGCCCCACGGTAAATAGTGCCTGCACCCGGCAATCCACTGGTAATAAGTGTAAATGATACGCCACCATTAGTGGAGAGGTAAAATAAGCCATCTTTTGTAGCAAAAACCGTATTGGGGTTCAATGGATTGAACACTATATCCTTAAAACTACCTGAAACAATCTGACTCCATGAGCCACCACTATTGGTTGTACGGTAAATCCCATTGGCAGTTGCTGCCAGCAATATTTTGGTATTTGAAGGGTGGATAATAAGTCTGGCAATGGTAATCGTGCTCATGCCGCTGTTCCTTGAGCTCCAAGTTTTCCCCCCATTGGCGCTCATGTATACGCCTAAACCAGTTGCATCCCCATGATCTCGGTCGCCTGTACCCATGTACATGGTATCAGGGTTGCGTGGACTTACAACGAGTGAAGATACACCTAAAGTAGTCAAAGAATCTGTATTGGTAGTCCAGGTAGCACCTCCGTTTACAGTTTTCCATAGTCCGCCTGCAGGAGCGCAAACCCATATTATATTAGAGTCGGTGGGATGAAAAGCCACTGCATTTAAGCGACCCACACCACTGGGTTGGCTGGTTCTATTATATGGAAGGTAACCTGGACCTAATTCCTTCCAGTCACCTTTGGTTTTACAACCTGCCATCTGCTTATATTTTGATCCGGAATTGGCTGCCTTGTAATAATCTTTGATCCATTGTTGCAAATCGGGGTAGGAGCCATCCGGTTTAATAATCTGGCGCATTTCCCATTCCCATCGTTTATAGGATTTCCATCCACAACCTTTTACACTGCTGTCCCTTCCGTTCCAGTAGGTTTTGGCAGCTTTAATGGTACTGTAAAAATTAACCGACTTATCCTGCATCATGCCAATATAATAAGGTACATTGGCAGTATCATTGGCAGATTGGGAAAAAAGGCGGATAGTAAAAAAGAGGAAAACGAAAGGTAGGGTTCTTTTCATAAGGCAAATTTAGGAGATTTGAACCTAAAAAACCTTAAACGGAAATCAAGTTTTAAGAGATATTTTTCAACGCTGAGTATTTAATACCAAGGTATCATAATATGGAGAGTGTTAATTTATTTACCGCAAATCAGTTCAAGTGCCTCATATAAAAAAGGGGATTTCAGCAAAGCTGAAATCCCCTTTTTACGCTGTTGTTGGCTTATACTATTTTATCAAAATCAATTTGTAATTGTAATTAAGATAAGGGATATTTATCGTGTAAATTCCATTGGCCAAATCATTCAGACTGATTTTAATGTCAATTTGATTTTTTACATTGTATTCGTTTGTGTACACTTGTTTACCTGTATTGTCGTATATGTTAATGGCAAGCTTGTCATTATTGATGTTTTGAAGCATTACATTAACATCTCCTGTAGTAGGATTAGGATAAATTAGCAGGCGTGCTGTTGTTCCTTCAATATCTACATTGCTTAACTTAACTAAGTCGTTGCCATCTTGTGTCCGCTCTTTTAAATCTGTATCTTCATCTACATGTTTGGCTGGGTAATAGCCCATCATTGTGGAGTCACATTTGAAATCTAAACGGCAGAAGTTACAGGTATCCTTTCTCATGACTATTCTGTACCAATCATTGATATGTGTTGATGATGTATTCCAAAGAGGAGGACAGAAACGGAATCCTATAATTCCCGGACCATACGAAATAATACTTGTTTGATATAAAAACTCCCCATCTAAGTTGTAGATACGTATTTGATCATCCACCTCGAAGGCATCCCCTAAACAGTTAACATCATTCACCCTGATTAAACAACACTTTTCCTCCAGTGACCGATTATAAGTACCATTCAGAAAATCGTCAATAGTTATTGGTATGATAACGGAATCAGTAAACGATAGGATAGTTTTGGTAACGGAACAAGAGGTAGAATCAGGACAATACTTTGTATAATAACCAGCATGAGGATTTAAATCAAAATAGCCACTTGTGCGGGATATTGTACCGCCAGCATTGTCTTTTATTATTGTATTGACACAGGTGTCAGTATAATGATAGGACGATGATTGTGTGTTGCAATTGTATCCGATTGTGTCGTAATACGTCACAGTATCGGGAGCAGTGGCACTAATTGTAAGAGCGGTTTGTATGATTTTACAGTTAGTCGAATCAAAACTAAACACCGTATATGAGCCAGCCAACAGGGAATCGGAGGTAAGCGTATCAAATGGTATTGTATTACGTACAATTTTGTATGGATTAGCATCTAATGGAGTGAAAAGGGCTAATGTATCTGTCATATTACAATACCCAATAGAACGGCTTGTATTCTCTATGGAAGGTGCTCCTGATGATAGCAACACAGCAAGGTTAGTACGATACACCTGATTATTTATGGTATCGTAGCAATTGATAACAAAACTATCGGGATGTAGGTAATAAGTACCTTCGCTATTAACAGAAAGGAAAGAATCGGTATAATTTATATTCTGTATAGTATGCGGAAAGTCGGGATGGGATACGGTATAAGTTACATAGCTTGCAGGGTTCGGAGATATATCGGCCCAGTTGCAGGCTATGATTGTAGAATCGGTTTCTGTTGTTACGGAAGCAAAAGGGTTATCTATAATATCCATCCAACATTCACCCTGCTTTTCATCTATGGCATTATATTGGGTAAAGGATATTGGAAATTTATCTGCATCGGCAAATCTATCATTATAATTATTGTAACCGTAGTAGATATGTATTGGTTCTTCGAAACCAGAATCTACCTGGATATTGTCCAAACATCCGCTACTGCTTGTTAACATAAAATAATTATCCCCTACATAACTTATCCCTGTAATTGTTGAACCACCCACCTCCCATGCGAATTTTAATACATCACTCATCTGCAAGTATAAGTGGGCTTTGGTTAAATAATTCGTATTAAGCGATTTAACACAAAATTTTACTTTTGTGCTTGTGTCATCTGTATTTCTAATGATAATTGTTCCTCCACTATTATCAGTCGGCCCTCCATCATCAATAACTGGCACACCAGAGTGAGGTTCGTCTCCTCCATTAGTGGTGCCATCGTCATGTTTGTCATAAGGACGATATAAAGTTCTTACCCATGTATTTCTCGTAACAATATTGTTGTTATATTTTACATTATACTCTGTGCTTTTCTTTTCTTTGAAGGTCATCCCAAAAGGGCTCACATCACAGGTTTGGATACGCGCCAATAAGCATAAATTAACAAAGTTTTCCTGGACTTTGTCGTTATTATCCCACGGATAAAACCATTTAGGATCAGGTACATCTACCCAAGGAAAAATGAGTTGAAAGGTATCGTTGGCATTAATTGCAGGTAGTTGTATTGGAATAGCGTTTATTCTGCTGCCTAATGTGTGCCATTTATTATCAATAGTATTGTAAAGTTTATTCTTTATCGTTTTTGGAGGCATTGTATAATTGGTCCAGTTCTTTGGCCATTCTTCGCCTGAGCTGCCATGTGTCCAATAAAGATACATTTTAGCAGAATTTGTTGGTTGGCTACCTTTATTTCTTACAGTAACATATATCCAATTGGTATCAATATTTACATAAGGTTCTTGGTTCGTTTTTATACCGTCTTTTTTATGTCTTACCCATAAATCCACTGATCTCATGTATGAATTCGTATCCAGATTCATTTCCGCACCAGTATCTGAAGCTTGGTCTTTCATCCAGTAATCGAACAATGGGTCGCTTAAGCCTGTAACGGTAAGGAGGGCAATATTGGAGTATTTGAAATTGCAAGGTTGTATAATAGCGCAGCGGTAATAATAACTGCTTTGGCAAGCGCCAATATACTTTAGTGTTAAATGCGTTGAATCTGAATTGGGTACATCCGTCCAATCATTTGTACCATTAGGGGATGATTGCCAGACATAATTGTGTTTTGTTGAATCTGTAACAGCAATTCTGAATGTAGTAGAACCTCCTGCTGCAACTGTTTTATTGACAGGATGGGTGAGAATAATTGCTGTATCAACTTCTAATACCAAAATAGGTTTGGAATACTGTTCATCGCCCCAACATGAATTTATGAAAATGCACAATCTTAATGAATCGCCATTTTTAATAGAATCGGAAGGGAACTGTTTGATATAATAAAGCGTATCGGTATAAT
>JBBQIF010000115.1:0-7894 GCA_038324665.1 Bacteroidia bacterium | reverse complement strand
GAGCTTTTACCCACATTACTCCTTCCAATAAAAGCAAATTCAGGTAGGTCGGGTTTGGGCAAGGCTGTATAATCGGGATAAGACCCTTTGAATTCCGCTTTTTTCATTGTTTATTAATTCTATTTGAAGTGCGTATCTTTGCACCCAAAATTTTCAACAAAAGTAACTTAAATATTCCATTGACTACCGTAAAACCCATACAATCTTCTAACACAGGCAAGAAACAACAGGTTGAGGAAATGTTCGACAGTATTTCTGGCAACTATGATTTTCTAAATCATTTTCTTTCCATGGGTATTGATAAAGGATGGCGAATTAAAGCCGTTAACGAATTAAAATCAATACAACCAAAACACATATTGGATATGGCCACCGGCACCGCCGACATGGCAATTGAAGCACTGCGCCTAAACCCCGAAAAGATCACAGGTATTGACCTGAGTGAAGGCATGCTCAAGATAGGGAGAATGAAGATAAAGGCTAAGCTGCAGGATAATATTATTGAACTTATAAAAGGTGACAGTGAGAAAATACTTTTTGCAGACAATACATTTGATGCCTGCACGGTTGGGTTTGGCGTAAGAAACTTTGAAAACCTTGAAACAGGCCTTTCTGAAATATACAGGGTACTAAAACCGGGTGCTAAACTGGTAATTCTTGAATTCAGCAAACCAAAAAAATTTCTTGTCAAAAACCTATATAATTTTTACTTCAACACAATATTACCCTTTTGGGGACGTTATATTTCCAAAAACAATAGTGCCTACACTTATCTTCCCGAATCAGTTAAACATTTTCCAGATGGTGAAGCATTTACTAAACAATTGATCTCCCTTGGATTTAAAAATACAACCTCACAACTTTTAACTTTTGGAATTTGCAGTATTTACACCGGTATAAAGTAATTTGTATTGCGTTATTTTTATTTTTAATAAATAAAAGTAAAGGACAGGGATTAGAACATCACCCACTCTACGATTTAAAGCGTGTACATTTTGGCATTTCCATTGTCCCCAATTATGCAAAGGCAAAAGTGGTGACTGCGCCCGATTTTTATCAGAGGGATTCCGTAAGAACTATACGTCCACAGGGGTTTTCTGGTTTTGGTTTCGGGGGCATAATGGATGTGCGAATTGGCAAATTTGTAACTTTCCGTTATTTACCCCAAATACAGTTCAGCCAACGCAATTTTGTTTATACCTTTAATGATAGGGTAGAAACTGCCAAAACGGAAACCGTTGCACTAGAACAATGCCTTTTATTCAAATACCATTCGGTGCGGCACAAAAACAACCGTTTTTATGTAATAGGCGGGGCTAAATTTTCCCATGATTTTGCAAGTAATGAAGATGCTGTAAGGAGCCCTAACAGAGCATTGGTGCCATTTAAAAAGAATGTACTCTACTACGATTTTGGATTTGGATTTGATCATTTTGGTATATTCGCCCTCATCTCAACAGAATTAAAAATGAGCAATAGTATCACCAATGTATTGAGTTCCGACCCTTATATTTATGCTTCATCTATCAGCAGAATCCAGGCAAGGTTATTCCAGATATCATTTCACTTCCATGCACTTTGAACTAAAGCATACCGAGCATTACAGCAAAGCCAGGGCTGCTGAATTGCATACTGACCATGGGGTGATACAAACTCCTATTTTTATGCCTGTTGGCACAGTCGGAAGTGTTAAGGCTATTAACCAGAAACAGCTTAATGATGAGATAAAAGCACAGATAATATTAGGCAATACTTATCATCTGTATATGCGGCCAGGGATAAAAATAATTAATGAAGCAGGCGGACTTCACAAGTTCATGAACTGGCAAAAACCAATTTTAACAGATAGTGGAGGATACCAAGTATATAGTTTGGCGGCTAAAAGAAAGTTAACCGAAGAAGGTGCAAAATTTCAATCACATATTGATGGCAGCAGCCACCTTTTTACCCCAGAAAGTGTAATCGATATACAGCGGAATATAGGGGCCGACATTGTCATGGCCTTTGATGAATGTCCACCTTATCCAAGCACTTATCAATATGCCGAAAAAAGCATGTATCTAACTCATCGTTGGCTGGATAGATGTATCAAACGAATGGACGAAACCACGGGATTATATAGTTATGACCAGGCGCTGTTTCCAATCTTACAAGGGAGTACCTTTAAAGACTTGCGACAACAGAGTGCGGAATATATTGCTAAAAAGGACTGCCTTGGCAATGCTATTGGTGGCCTGAGTGTTGGAGAGCCACATGACATGATGTATGAAACTACTGACCTTGTTTGTTCTATCTTGCCACCCAATAAACCTCGTTATTTAATGGGAGTAGGTACACCGGAAAATATTCTTGAATGTATCGCACTGGGAGTAGATATGTTTGATTGTGTTATGCCGACAAGGAATGGCCGGAATGGAACTCTTTTTACTGCCGAAGGCATCATCAATATTAAAAATAAAAAATGGGAAAATGATTTTTCGCCTTTCGATGAATTGCATTTGCCCGATTACAGTAAGGCTTACTTAAGGCATCTGTTCATGGCAGGTGAAATGTTGGGACCCCAGCTTGCCAGCTTGCACAACCTTTCATTTTATCTTTGGTTGGTGAAGGAGGCACGAAAGCATATTATAGATGACACCTTTTCATCATGGAAAAACATTATGGTACAAAAATTGAAACAGAAGTTGTAATTCATTTTTCATGATAAAAAAACTAGACAGGTATATTATTAAAAAGTTTCTCACCACTTTTGTGGTTACCCTGTCTTTATTTATCGTTATTATCATTGTATTTGACATTTCCGAAAAACTGGATGATTTCCTTAGCAAGGAAGCTCCATTATCTGATATCATATTCAAATATTATGTGAATTATGTCCCTTTTTTCCTTAACCTTTTCAGTCCAGTATTCATTTTCATTTCAGTTATCTTTTTTACTTCAAAATTGGCTTCCCGAAGTGAGATTGTCGCCACTTTAGCATCTGGGATCAGCTATAATCGTTTTTTGCGGCCTTATATTATCACGGCTGCAATCCTGGCTGTCCTTTCTTTCATCTTAAATGCCTATATCATTCCCCATTCAGATAAGGTTAGGATAGATTTTGAAAATAAGTATGTCAGAGATGTAAAGAATGATTTTACTAACCATGTACATCGGCAGATTAAACCCAATACTTTCTTTTTTGTTGAGTATTTTGGTTACGCGGACAGTTCTGGTGGAGGGGTTGCCTTAGAGTACTATGAAAACAACCTGCTTAAAAGTAAATTATATGGTAGGAAAATAAACTGGAACCGAAAATTACAAAAATGGCGTCTTGAAGATTATATGATACGGGATTACTTGCCCAACAACCAAGAAAAGATCACAACGGGGAAATTTCTTGATACTATCATTGAATTTAATCCTGCAGATTTTTTCAGGCATAGCGATGATGTGCAAGCTTTCGACATGAACGAATTGAATGATTTTATTGATAAAGAAAAAGCAAGAGGTGCATCCAATGTGGAATTCTACATTACCGACAAATACCGGCGTTATGCATCACCTTTCGCCACTTTTATATTAACCATTATAGGGGTATGCGTTTCCAGTAAAAAATCAAGGGGCGGGTTAGGTTTAAACTTGGGCATAGGCATCATGCTAAGTTTTATGTACCTATTCGTTATACAATATTTTAACACCTACGGGCAGTCAGGTATTATTTATCCTTTGCTAGCAGTCTGGATTCCTAATTTTATATTTATGGGGGTAGCCTACTTCTTGTACAGGACTGCGCAGAAGTAAACAATGGATTAAAATTGTTAATCGTTTTTGATTACTTGATACCTCTGTTATCAAGCGCCTTTTGGTATTTTCTAGCATTTTTCAAATGTTCAGGGTAAGTAACCGCAAAATTATGATAGCCACTAATATCCTCCTTGGCGCACATATATAAATACGAATGTACAGTGAAATTTAAAACAGCTTCAATTGATTGTTTACTTGGAATACAAATAGGGCCGGGCGGCAAGCCTTTATTCAGGTAAGTATTATAAGGCGAAACTATATTCAAGTGAATATTAAGTATGCGCTTAAGGCCGGGTTCATTTAGTGCGAATTTAACGGTGGGGTCGGCCTGTAAGGGCATATCAATTTTTAAACGGTTGATGTACATGCCAGCCACGTTAGGCATTTCATCAATTTTGTTCGTTTCTTTACAAACTATACTAGCCAGAGTAGAAACTTCAATAGGGGTCAAGCCACCATTTTCTGCCTTTGTCCTCCTTTCACTGTTCCAGAACTTATTGTACTCTGTTTTTAACCTTACAAAAAGTTCATCGGGGGTAGTATGCCAAAGTAAATTATAGGTATCGGGCAGTGGAAACGCATAAATAGTGGCTTTATTAAATCCAATTGAATCAAGGAATAGAGGATCGTTGAGCAGGGTTGCAAAATCCGCTGAATCCGGTTCCAGTTTTTCACCACAATGCGCAATAAAACTTTCGATATCTGTCATTTCCCGAATTGTAAAATTCACCGTTTTACCTCTTCCTTCTCTAAAAAGCCTGACAATATCTATTAACGTCATTTCTGGCATAAGGTGATACCTCCCCTTTTTCATCCAGGGTTCCAGGTTCATTCTTTTTGCAATGACTTTAAAAACGAACGGGAACTTTAAACCACACTCCCTGTTTAATTTATCGGTTAAGGTTTCCAGATTATCATTTTCATTCAATTTTAAAAGGTATTCACCCCTTATCGATGCAGCCCTGCCTTCATACAAATATAAACATGCACCTCCTGCAATGGCTAAACCCACTAATAAAAACAATACAAATTTAAGAAAAATATTTTTTTTGGGCTTCATGGAAATGTCACAAATTAACCCAAAAGTGAGCAATTTATTGTTATCCGGGAATGTTATTTATTTTAAACCGTTTTTTAATCCGCCCAATCGGCTTATTTTTGCCCATAATATGGAAATTAAGGAGACAGGTATTAAAGATTTATTATTGATAGAATTGAAAGTTCATGGTGATGAGCGTGGTCATTTCCTTGAAAGCTATAACCAGTTAACTTTTAAGAACTATGGTATTGATGTCAATTTCATGCAGGACAATCAATCGCTTTCGCTTAAGAATATTGTAAGAGGTCTTCATTTCCAAGCTCCTCCACATGCCCAAGGTAAACTGGTGAGGGTTATTAAAGGTGCTGTTTTGGATGTAGCCGTGGATATCCGCAAAAACTCTACCACTTATGGCAAATCCTATTCTGTTAAATTATCAGAAGTTAAAAAAGGAGAAAAATATGTAATGTTATGGGTTCCACCCGGTTTTGCTCATGGTTTTGCAACGCTTGAAGATGATACAATCTTTAGCTATAAATGCACAGACACTTATCATCCTGAAACAGAAGGCGGAATCTTATGGAATGATAGGGATCTTGGCATTGATTGGATGGTAGAAAACCCTACGCTTTCTGATAAGGATAAAGTGCATCAACCTTTCAGTTTATTTATTTCACCATTTTAATCTATTGGCTATGGATTCACATATTGAAGACCTTGTTAAGAAATTAACTGAAAAGTACCAAGGCACAGGACAAGATGTTGCCTCTTATCTTGAAGGACTGCTTGTGAGTGATTATGTGCCTTATTGGGAATACATTCACCTAGATACGCTACTAACTTTGCAGAAACCCAAAACAAAGTACAAAGACGAGCGTATTTTCATAATGTACCACCAGATTACAGAATTGTATTTTAGGTTGATCTTGGATGAATGTGAGCAAATCATTGATAATATTAAAACGGTTGAAAATATAGTTGAATTTGAAATGCGACTAAAACGCATCAACCGTTATTTTAAAAACCTGACGGACTCATTTGATGTGATGGGACAGGGTATGGAGCAAGCACAATTCCTGAAATTCAGGATGGCTCTTTTGCCTGCCAGTGGGTTCCAAAGTGCCCAATACCGCACCATTGAACTGTTTGCGACTGAATTCAGGCATCTTGTGCATCCTGAACACCGCAGTAAATATAACGCTGAAAGCCTAATTTCAGAGATGTATCCTTTCATTTATTGGAAAACGGGAGCTACAGAACTTGGATCGGGAAAGAAAACTTATACCCTACAGCAGTTTGAGGAACAATACGATTCCAAATTGATGGAGCAGGCTGAAGAATTGAAAGGTAAATCAATTGGTAGCATTGCTTTGGGTTTATTCAGCGAAGATGAAGCCATTATAAAACAATTGAAGTACTTTGATTTAAATGTGAATGTGAACTGGCCGCTGGCGCATTATAAAACGGCTGTTAAATACCTTCAACGCGACCCTGAAACGATAGCAGCAACAGGAGGCACAAATTGGCAAAAGTATTTACCTCCAAGATTCCAAAAACGCATCTTTTATCCATCATTGTGGACTGCCCTCGAACTTGAAGAATGGGGCAAGGCGTGGGTGGAAGAAGCTAGAGGTTAATAAACTTCCTACTGGTAAACTAAGTTGACTAAAATCGCTTAGTAGCCATATTTTTCTTTCCATCTTTTTTTCAAAAACTCTCGTAATTCATTTTCACGCTGGTTATTGCCAGGATTATAAAGCAGCGTTCCTTTTATATTATCCGGTAGGAATTCCTGCTCCACAAAATTTCCTGAATGTGCATGGGCATATTCATAATCCTTACCATAATTTAGTTCCTTCAACAATTTTGTAGGTGCATTACGCAAATGAAGCGGTACTGGTTGGGCACCTGTTTTCTCAACCAATGCAGATGCCTGCTCAATAGCCATGTAGGCCGCATTGCTTTTAGCACTGCATGCCAAATAGGTGGCACATTGAGATAAAATAATCCTACCTTCTGGCATACCAATAGATTGCACCGCGATAAGTGTATTCGTAGCTAAAACCAATGCTGTTGGGTTGGCATTACCAATATCTTCTGATGCCAATATCAACATCCTGCGCGCGATAAATTCGGGATTCTCCCCACCGGCCAGCATTCTTGCCAGATAGTAAACCGTTGCATTCGGGTCGCTGCCCCGCATACTTTTTATAAATGCTGAAATGATATTATAATGCTCCTCACCCGCTTTGTCATATAAAATAGTTTGATTCTGCAAAGCATGCCGGACATTATCATCTGTTATCACCACTGGCAAAGGTTGCTGCAAAGCCACCATTTCGATAATGTTTAATAATTTTCTACCGTCACCTCCACTGTATTGCAACAAGGCACTATGCTCTGCAATACTGATCTGCTTTTCCTTTAAAAAATCATCGTTCAAAATGGCATGCTGCGCCATTTTCAATAACTCATCTTTGCTTAATTCCTTTAAAACATAGACCTGGCAACGGGAAAGCAAGGCATTGTTTACTTCGAAGGAAGGATTCTCTGTAGTAGCGCCTATTAGCAAAATAAAGCCTGCTTCTACAGCACCTAATAAAGCGTCTTGCTGACTTTTATTGAAGCGATGAATTTCATCGAGGAATAATAATATCTTACCCTTTTCCTTCCCATCTGCTATTATTTTCCTAACATCACCCACACCTGCACTAATAGCGCTTAACTGAACATAAGGCAAATGCAAGGCATCTCCTATTATCCTCGCCAAAGTTGTTTTACCAACACCCGGTGGTCCCCAGAAAATAATACTGGGCATATTGCCATTTTCTATCAATTTTCTGAGTGGCCCACCCTCTCCTACCAAATGTTGCTGCCCTATATACTCATCTAATATCTTTGGTCTTACCCGCTCTGCTAAAGGAATGTTTTGCATAAAAATATCATGACAAATATATGAATGTCAATTTGATTTGTTTTGCTTAAAGATTTAGTAAATAAGATTTTATCTCAGTAAAGTTACCGTACCTTCATATTGATAGGCTTCTCCATCATAAGCCGTTACTTTCA